>JBEBVG010000104.1:0-10971 GCA_040392845.1 Sphingobacterium sp.
GCGATATTCGTGTCCAACAAATATCGGGACATATTGTTATTTTAAGACTGCTTTCATATCTACAATTTCAATGAGCGGATTTTTTACAGCTTTCAGAAAGGCTAGCCAAGTCTTAGACATTTTTTTCTGCTTTACCAGCTCTTCCGCTTCTGCTATGAGCTGATCAATATTTTCCTTATCTATTTTCTTTTTTGTTGTCCTTTCCGTTTTCATATCACCTCCATTATCTTTAACAAAGATATACAGAAACAAACTAAATAACACCTTGCCTCCGTCTCGGCAAAGAATCCTCCTCCCAAACCGCCAATAATGCCCGAACCTATCCAAACATTGACTATTAATTATAACACTATTTTTCAGCAACATTATCCATGCTCATAAACACCCCTTTTGCTGTCGACAAAGATTGTACAAACAGACACCAACTTCCATTTTTAGACACTGCTTGTTCAGTCATAACTGAATAAACAGTCTATAATTTAGACTATCATCGTCTATAAAACAGCAGGCCGATTAGGGTCAGAGAAAACGTTTCGAAAATTTCACACCCCATTTTCGACACTATCGATGTCATTTTCACCGTCATAAATAACCTGGGTGGATACCACATCCTGACCAGCTATTTTTCGCAGGTAATCTGATCCACGTACAAAATTTTTGTTGTAGGATTTTGCTGATTTGATTTCATAAGCATATAGCTGCGAGCCGCTTTCTTCAATCAGGTCGACCTCGCTTTGGGATTTATCACGATAAAAATAGAGATTGGGCAGTTTTCCTTGATGATAGCGGTTTTTGAAAAACTCCAATATCACCATATTCTCAAATACCGACCCTCGTAAAGGATGTGTTATCAACTGCCGTTCCTGATCTATTCCCAACAGAAAGCAAGCCAATCCCGTATCATAAAAGTACAATTTGGGAGATTTCACCAACCGTTTTCCGATATTCCTGAAAAATGGGGGTAACCGGAATAAAATATAAGAAGCTTCTAAAACGCTGAACCATTCCTGGATCGTCGGA
The DNA here is from genome assembly GCA_040392845.1 of Sphingobacterium sp. Taxonomy (GTDB): domain Bacteria; phylum Bacteroidota; class Bacteroidia; order Sphingobacteriales; family Sphingobacteriaceae; genus Sphingobacterium. The sequence continues at coordinate 1,021 of JBEBVG010000104.1, forward strand.
ACCGAAACACCTATTTCATTGGACAGAGTCGAAGCGTTAAGTTCAGTCCCGATCCTACCAGCACATAGCTTCATGAAAGTTTGAAACCGTGCGATATCTTTTATATTGAGGAGTTGTCGTACATCACGTTGGATATACGTATTATAGTAGTTTCTGCTGACATCTTGCACAGGAATGCCCTTCGCCCATACAGCGGGATAACCACCATTTAGCAGTAGCGTATCTGTATCTTCATGCTGTACACCGTCTCCTAATTCTTTTAAAGACAGCGGCAATAAAGTAAGGGTAGTAGCTCGTCCTGCCAATGATTGTGTAATACCCTGCATCAGGGAGAAATTACTGCTTCCCGTTAGTATAAACTTAGCCTTTTCCGTTTCATCTACAATTACTTGAATATAAGAAAATAACTCCGGAAGATGTTGCGCTTCATCTATTATTAACCCTGTGGCATATTGTTCTAAGAATGCTTTGGGTGCGGTTTGGATCTGCTCTCTTACGCTGATGTTTTCCAGATTGATGTAATGGTAGTCCGGAAACTGGTTTTTACACAAAGTGGTCTTACCGGACTGTCTTGGCCCAGTCACCACAGTGACGGGATATAGCCCGGATAAGCGAACTAATTCAGTATGTAGTTGCCGTTGTATAAAACCTGCTTTCGTTTTGGACATTTTTTAAGTTCAACTTTAAATCTGCCCGAATTTAGGCTTTCAACATTATCCATGCTCATGACAACGATCGTTCAAATAAATACCAACTTCTGCTTTTACACACTGTTTATACAGTTGTGACTGAAATCAGAGTTACCCCAGAAGTTGGTGTTAATTCGTTCTTTGGAAGAATGGAACAAGAGTGAATTGCAAGAAGAGGAGCGATAAATTGGATTTTCCTACCGTTCGTTGAATACGAACTTCAGCCTTTGGGAGGTATAAGCTTCAAACTTACGATCAGAGGAGATTGGAGTAAACTTTTCTGTAAGGGCATGCGCAATATTCGTATCCAACAAATATCGAGACATAGTATTATTTTAAAATCGCTTTCATATCTACAATTTTAACATAAGTACATAAGGATCTTTTACCGCTTTCAGAAAAGCTAGCCAAGTCTTAGACATTTTTTTTGCTTTACCAGCTCTTCCGCTTCTGCTATGAGCTGATCAATATTTTCCTTATCTATTTTCTTTTTTGTCGTTTTCATAACATCTCCTTTCTCTGTACAAAGATATACAAAACCAAACAAATACTTCAAACAATCCTACCAAAGCTATCTCTTCCCTAACTCCCAAAAACCTCTCGAAAAGAAGGTAGCACCGCATCTTTATCGGAGATGATCAGTTCATTATAGGGAAGCATCCAGTCTATCCCTAAGTCCGGGTCGTCAAACTTAACGCCACATTCGGATTCTTTATGATAAAAGTTGTCACACTTGTAGAAAAACTCCGCGGTATCGCTTAAGACAACGAAGCCGTGCAGGAAACCTCTTGGAATGAAAAGTTGCAGGTTATTGTCTGCAGAGAGATGGACAGCCTCATATTGACCAAAAGTCGGAGAATCTTTACGCGCGTCTACTGCGATATCGAGGACTTCACCTTGCAGCACGCGTACCAATTTTGCCTGTGCATGTTCACCCTCTTGTGCATGAAGTCCGCGCAGAACTCCTTTCGTCGAAAAGGACTGGTTATCCTGAACAAAATGTATCGAAGCTCCACTGAGCTCCTGGAAGACCTTTTCATTAAAGCTCTCGAAAAAATATCCACGGCTGTCGCCATATTTGGTAGGCTCCAGAATATAGCAGCCTTGTAGTTTTGTTTCTGTTATCGTCATTATCTAACTATCACCACCATTTTTACTTGTTACTTTTCACTATGTCATCGGCTATAGATACCCCATACTGTTTTTCATAATACCGCTGATAGTCTCCACTGGTTACATTGTCCAGCCATCCTTGATTATTCAGATACCAATCTATTGTAATGCTTAGTCCCTGTTCGAAGGTGACTGACGGCTGATAGCCCAACTCTTGATTGATCTTCGTTGCGTCGATAGCATAACGTAGGTCATGCCCTGGCCGGTCTTTTACGAAGGTTATTAGCTGCTCTGCAGTCCCTACTGGCCGTCCCAGCTTTTCGTCCGTCTGTTTACATAACTCCTTAACCAGATCAATATTCTTCCACTCATTGAAGCCGCCGACATTATAACTTTCACCGTTTTTACCACCATGGAAAACCAAATCTATGGCCTTAGCATGATCTATAACAAAAAGCCAGTCCCGCGTATATTTTCCGTCCCCATAGATTGGTAGTGGCTTATTGTTTAGAATATTATGTATACATAAAGGTATGAGCTTCTCGGGGAAATGATTAGGCCCATAGTTGTTGGAGCAGTTCGTGATGACTATCGGCAGGCCATAAGTATCCTGATAAGCCCGCACAAAATGATCGGAAGAAGCTTTAGAAGCCGAGTATGGTGAATGAGGATCATAACTTGTCTCTTCGGTAAACAGACCGGTATCGCCCAAAGCCCCATATACCTCATCTGTTGAAACATGGTGAAAACGCTTGCCATCGTAATTGTCTTTCCATAGTTCCCTGGCTGCATTCAACAAATTGACTGTACCGATCACATTAGTCATTACAAAGGCCCCAGGATCCGCTATAGAGCGGTCAACATGCGATTCGGCTGCCAGGTGAATAACTCCATCCGGCTGATATTGCTGAAAGGCTGTTCGCATCGAATCAGCATCCCTAATGTCAGCTTTGACAAAAGTATAATTTGCACGATGCTCAATATCTTTTAAATTTTCCAGATTACCTGCATAGGTCAGTGCATCCAGGTTAATAATATGATAATCGGGATAGTTGGTTACAAACTCACGCACGACATGAGAACCAATAAATCCAGCGCCTCCCGTTATTAATATTGTTTTCTTCATATGCTTATTTTGATTTTCCGTTTTTCTCGGCTTCCTTCTCGGCAACAATCCGGCGCAAACCGGAGCTTGAAAAGCGGTGATCACGACTATTAAAATACAATTCTATACCTTTTTCTTCACAATACTTGCGGCCTGTAAAATCCTTATCCTTATACTCATCACCGACAATACGCACATCCAGCTTAAAAGACCGCAAGATATCTTCAAGATCTTGCTCTGTGGAATACGGAACTATCTCATCAACATACTGACATCCACGGAGCTGGATATAACGTTCTACGACAGTTTGTGTAGGCTTATTTTTATCAGGCCTATCCAATGTAGGATCCATTTGCAACCCGCATATCAAGTAATCGCATTGACGCTTGGCTTCGGCCAACATCATGATATGTCCCGCATGTAATAAATCAAATGTAGAAAAAGTGATACCTACCCGCGGACCGGGGTTATAATCTTTCCTTTTACTCATGGTGTCTTCCATCTGGATCTTCATAATTTTTTACATTTTTTACTGCCCTTGTCAATTGATGGCTAAGTTAATGGAAAAACTCAATAATAAAAAGGGGAAGATGTGGCACGTATTTTGTGATGCTTGTTTTACACCGACGAAAAACACTATACCATTTTTAAAAAGAGAATAAAAGGTAGCATTTGGGGGTAACATATCGTTATAAAGATGGATACCTTATTAAAGATAAGTTGATTTATGAATTTTTTATCACGTATATTTAAAAGTAAACAAAACAGCCCAACAGTGAAATTCTTAGGTAAACTAGCTTTTTTGGAGGTGGATATGCACAACCATCTGTTACCAGGAATAGACGACGGCAGCCCCGATACTGAACAATCGTTGGCACTTATCAAGGGGTTGAATACGTTAGGACTTCATAAGTTTATCTGTACGCCACACATTATGGAAGATGTCCATCCCAATACAAAATCGACCATCTCCAGATCCAGTACAGAACTCCGTAAAGCTTTACTGGATGAGGGTAATAAAACCCAGATTTTTGCCGCTGCAGAGCATATGATTGACCATGGTTTACCTCATTTGATCGAAAAAGATAACCTTTGTGTCATGCCCGGTGGCTACGTACTTATCGAAATGTCGTATCTATCGGAAGCGCAAAGCCTTTTCCAGGTGATTTCGGACATCCAAAAACTGGGTTATAAACCTATATTGGCCCACCCTGAACGATACAATTACTTCCATTACAACTTTAACATGTACAAGCAAATACGGGACGCAGGATGTTTATTGCAACTAAACTTGCTATCTGTTTGCAGATACTATAGTACAGAAGTAAAAGTTGCTGCACTGACATTAATCAAATCAGGCATGTATGATTTTGTGGGAACCGATATACACCATGATCGCCATCTACAGGCATTGATCGAAGTCGTAAAAAAATACCCGGTACGTGAGTTACTAAAAACCTGTTCAATCCTCAATCCAACATTACTGGATCATTGGTCACAAGATAAAACAACGATCGCCGTGGGCTAAGGTTACAGCAAAGCTTATTCTATTGTAACTATGTAACTGTAACTAAAAAAACCTTGGACTTACAATACGGCGATTATGTTGACCGAGCTTAACGCCTAATGTCAGTTCATGTGTGCCGGACTGAAGGCCCGCCATTTTGTTAAGCATATGATCGTAGGAATATCCTACGGAGAATTTAGGAGTAATGTAAAATTGTGCAATACCACTAACTGCATTCAGTGCACTTAATTTATTAGCAGAATATTCACTGTAGTCACGAGAGAAAATACGGGCACGCGTCCGATACCCACCGCCTAACCACAGACGATCATTAAAGATAAACATTGCATTTACGTCCATAGAGGTCGGGCCCCGAAAATCATCTTTCACCAATAGACTTGGACGTAAAAGAAGGTCACGTTCCAGCTCCAACAAAAGCCCGAAGATAAAATAGCCTTGTACTTTACGGTAAATACTTTCTGTAGCATTTTTGCTAAATTGAAAATCCAGGTCACTTTCGGTTCCTGCAAAAAGATCTTGCACCGATACACCGGCATACCATGTGGGATTGCTATAATATACTCCTAAGCGAATATCCGGTTTCCAGGTACTTATTACACCCAAAGGGATTGATTCATCGCCCATATCATTATACTCCAGCTTATTGCCATCAAGACCATATTGGGTAAATCCCGCAGCAACGCCCAGACTCAACCGTTGTCTGTCATACGGATCAAGCTGCAACCGAAGGGCATAATGTCCATACACGCTTATTGCACTTTGAGCGCCAAGCTGATCACCGATAACTTGTACACCTACACCATGTCGACGCTCCACTTCATCCAAAACTCCATCCAGTGATATTGATCCCGTTTTTGGTGCACCTCTCCATCCGGCCCATTGACTACGGAGACCAAGTTGCCCGAACCACTCTTCTTTGTAGCCTGCATAGGCAGGGTTAACACTCAACGAATTAAAGATATATTGGGTGAATTGGATATTTTGTTGACAATATCCGTACACAATCGACAAAAGCAAAAGACATAACGTCCAAAAAGATCTTTTCATATTTTCGACACCCTCTACCTACAAAATACGATTATTTATTTCGCTTTATCAATAGTTCATATTAGTTTACAAGGTTATGAAGTTACAGGGTTACGAAACCTATTCTATTGTAGTTATGTAATTACATAATCACTAATCACTTACTTTTTTATCGCTCGAGCCGCGATGGGCTCCTACTTTTTGTCCGCAAAAAAGATAAGCAAAAAACTCGCTGCTTTAAATTTTGTCTGTATGGATAGTGCTTCCCACTGATATTGCCAAAATTTTTGAGGCAGCATTTATCGTATTTGTGCGGATAATACTTCTTTTATCTGATGTCTCAAATCTCATTACTAATGTAACCCCTGTAACCCTAATAATTACACTTAGCCATTGGATTTATCGATAAGTGTAAAAAGAAGTAGATAGCAAGAAATGAAAGAAGCACAGACCATACAAAGGCCTAAAAATGTCGCCTATAGCGGGTCGCGGATAGCAAGAAGGAGGAAACAATGTAGCGAGCCGGTACAGCGACACGGTTTTGGGTACCTTTTGGCAAGACAAAAGTACCTGCCCGTCCCGCACAGAGGACAATAAACTAATATTTCAGTTTCTCACGACTAAAGTCACCTCTTCGTATCTGGTTTATCAGCTCTCCCCATGCAAAAGGATTCAACAACGGATTATTCATACGTTGGTTAATATGCTTATTGCTCATGATAGTATGCTGCTGTAGAGAGTGGTAGCTTTGGATTTCTTCGGCACTTCGCGGCACTATCCGTGCCAAGGCTGCTATAGCATCAGGACTAAGATTTCGTTTTGCTGCAGCCACCGGATCGTCTCCCGGCTTCAATGCCATGAAGTCTGCTAAATAATCTTCATAGCTCGCCCACGGATAAGGAGTCACAGCAGGAAGCTCGATAACCAGGCTCCGCATCTGGATATGTGCCGTAAACTTATCTCCCTGTACATTGGGTATAACGTAAGTTAAGGGGCTAAAGCCGACGCTGGTAAATAATATGGTATCTCCTGCATGGGCAACGAAGGAAAAGTAACCATCATTATTCGAAATGAAAGTTTGATCCCTAAATGAAACATTTTTGATTGTTGCAAAAGCAACCGGCAGGTCTGCGTTATTGGTAGAAGTAATTAATCCACTAAACTGTAAGATATTTCTTTCCTGTCCAAACGATAGATGGCCGCTAAGACAGAGAAAAAAAATAAGTAGGTATGTTTGATAACGTCGCACTTTAACAAAACTAAACAAATATTCACGCACACGCTGTTAAAATGTGTTAATCCTTCGGAACAACGGCACTACAACTGGCTGGGATCTATTGCATTAGGATCATCCATCTCCGTAATATTCAAAGCTTCTACAGACACAATTTCCGGAACAGCTCTTTTAATGGCTTGTTCCAATCCGGCCTTAAAAGTCATGATACTCATCGAACAGCTAGCACAAGTTCCCAAAAGCTTCAATTTCACAACATTGTCGCTTGTAATCTCTTCAATACTTACATTTCCACCATCGGTTTGTAGGTAGGGTCTCATAGTATCTAAAGCTTGCTCTACTTTCTCGTAAATAGTCATTTTATGATTGAATTACTTTAACTAGGTAAAGATAATCATTTTTATTGATTTTGTACATAATACATTTGTGCCTTCCTTTAGACTACATCCTTGGCGGACGCATTCCGCCAGGGAATCGCGTTTCGGTTTGTGGGGCCATTCCGGAAAACTTCTGCAAGCGGAATGTAAAGGTCAACATAAAATAACGCGCCAGACGATTCGTCCGGCTATCTGTCAATACCTCACCAACTGTACGATTGATATTTGTCTGCTGATTCAACAAGTCAAATCCCTGTAAACGTAAAGTCCCCCGTTGTCCTTTTAAGAAGCGTTGTTCAATATAGGTATTGATAACAAAAGGATTAACATTATTTGAATAGCCTCTATTAAAAGTCTTCGACACGTCTACTCCAAAAATTGTCGTTGGTGTAATATTTACTGAGCCGATAAAAGACGGTGCAATGGATGTCACATTTGGGGTCTCAAACTGCGGCAAAGAAGACTTGGTGATGTTGTAGGAATAACGGACACCAGGATTTAATTCCAGGTTTTCAGATGGATTATAGCGGAAAAACAAATTTTGCATCAAAACCGTATTGTTTGTTATGTTTTTTCCATAGTCTTCCAGGGGTGTGTTTTCCTCTGTCGCCAGATAAGAAATATTTTTACTGTAATTCACACCACCCATATACATGATATTATAGGTTTTTTCCTTAAGCGAACGACCGAAATGGTAAAAAGAGCTTATACTGTACACAGGATCGGCTTCATTTTGATAACGTACCTCCTGAAAAAGACCATCCCCGGAGACATTATATCGCTTGTTCAGGGAGACGACCTTATCTTGCGTCAGCTCCGCCCGAAGAAAAGCAAAAAAAGTCGTTCCCTTCTGAAAGTCTCCTGCACGGTAGCGTAGGTTCATTCTGTGCCTAAACTCCGGGTCCAGATCGGGATTACCGATAGTCGTCAGGGTACGATTAGTGGACACCTCAAAAGGTAATATCTGCGAAACCGATGGTTCGTTAGACTGCCCCGAATACTGTAAGCTCAGATTAGATTGTCTTGAAAACTTATATTCGAAACGGGCAATAGGTATAAAATTAAAGTTCTTACGGTCGATAATCTCGTGGTCCGTAGTGCTGTAAGCATCCCCTTGTAATAAAGAAGGTTGTACAGACGCTCCGAAAGAGTACTTGACCTTATCGTTTTCAAATCTGTAGCTTGCGCCAAAACGATGAGTGGTAAACTGATAGTCATAATCGTAGGCATAGTTCAATAACCCCGAATTTAAAGGCTGTCCCTGTTTATCATACGCATCTTGATGGTTGGCGTTATCGTAATCGTTGATGTTGTAGTCATAGGTCAATTCCAAACGTCCCTTCTCCGAAAGGGGTTCAGTATAAGCAACCGACGTTCCGGCATTCCAGCTTTTATTTTGAGTTTCTAATATCGTCCGCTCAAATATTTCGTTGATAGGTGTGTTTTGGTTAGCCGGATCATATACAAACCGTTCAAGTACCTGGTTATATTCACTTTCCGTAACGGCATTGTCATAATTGAAATCGATGAATAAATTCCTTCCTTTATCATTCAACCGCCGATTATACAAACCGCTGAAATTATAACGTGGTGCACGTCCATCGCTAAGGGCCGTCTGATGTTGGATGTTATCCAGAAGTGCATTTCTATAAAAAGAAGAAGTATCCAGATTGGTAACATTGTTATCATCAAAGCCTAACTGAGGCGTAATTTTGATGTAATCCCTATCTGAGATATTCCATTCGAGGTTACCCTCAAATCGATGGTTAGCCCGTATACTGTTATTGTTCTTATCTGCTTCTTCTGTCAGATCCTGACCGATATATTCTGTAAAAGAGTTTGAGAGGGTATTATTATCATCACGTCCGTACGAGTAACTTCCGTAGGTTTTAAGCTTTTCACTAAAATCATGACGGATATTCACACCAATAGAACCGGTATTGGTAATCCCTTCTGCACCGCCGAACATACCGCCTCTCGGACGACCACCGCCCCCTGATCGCCTACGCGCTCCACCACCCATGGTTTGAAAATCAAACAGCTGCGCATTCATGTTATTCAGGTTGCCCAACACAGAAACCTGTGTATTGTTATTCAGCCCCATCCACATACCTGTTGCCTGATAACGTTCTTCGGTACCTCCTCCGACGCGCAATGTTGTCATATACCCTTTATTGTATTGTGGATCGATAACGATATTTAACACTTTTTCCGAATCGCCCGATTTATTACCGGTTACATTGGCCATGTCACCATAATCATCGACAATTTGCATTTTCTCTATCACATTTGCGGGGAGATTTTGTGTAGCTGTCTTCACATCTCCACCAAAGAAGTCCTTTCCATTGATCCGTACCCGCGTCACGGACTCGCCTTGTGCGGTCACATTTCCATCCTTATCAACCTCTACGCCCTGCAGTTTTTTCAGTGCATCCTCTGCTACAGCTCCTTCCCGAAGTTTGAGGTCACGTGTCGAGTATTCCACTGTATCCCCTTTTACCTGTACGGTAATTACTCCATTGATTACGACTTCCTCTAACATGTTGGGAATACCCACAAGTACAAAAGAAGGAATCATCATCTTGGATTCACCCTTGGGGAAATCCACTTCTTTTTCAAAAGGCTCAAAACCTATGCTGTTTACCCTGATTTTAAATCGATCGGCCTGCACATTGTTGAAGGTATAGACACCTCCTACGGAAGAACTCGTCACCAGGGAATCCGTGGGTGAAGTTAATTGTACAGAAGCTCCGGCAATGACACGAAAGGCCGTGTCCCGTAATAATCCCTGCACGGTTTTGCCCGACTGCCCCTGTGCAAATAGCACCTGTAGAACTAAAATTACTACTAAAATACCTGGATTATATCTTTTATTCATT
>JBEBVG010000105.1:0-10845 GCA_040392845.1 Sphingobacterium sp.
AAAGAAGTCACACTACGCACGAAAAACTGAGCATCTTCTTCTCCCGGAGCTCCAGTAGATTGATAGGCTACCAAACCAGCCATCCGCCCTGCCAGGGCTGTCGTCAGGTTACTCGACGGTGTCCTTAAATCTTTGACGTTTACGGTGGTAATAGACGAGACCACACTTTCTTTCTTCTGTGTTCCGAATGCAACAACAACAGCCTCATCCAACGATTCTGTATCCTTTGAAAGTCTGATATTAACTATTCTCACTTTATTAACGGCTACTTTTTGTGGTGCATAGCCAACAAACGTGAATATGAGTGAATCACCTTCGTTTGCCAGCAATTCATACACACCATCGGCATCGGTCTTTGTACCATGAGGTGTACCCGCTATGACTACGCTTACACCAGCAATTGGGGTATCATCAAATGCATCGGTAACTTTTCCCGTAACAGGTCTTTGCTGAATTGTGTATCCATTCGCCATTACAGCTGCTATGTTCAGCAAGACGAGGATAACGGCCAGTTTCATAATTAGGATTAAACGGAGTATCGAAAGCCTCCCGCAGCCTTCATCAGGTTTTGCTATTAAAATCATATATTTGCATTGTTTAGGTCATTTATAATTTATTAGACATCAAAAAAATCTCTTGATATACCCAGAGATATAAGTTATGATAGACATTAAAACAATATCGGGCAGTGTGACAGCACTGTCCGTATTTTTTTATGCTACCTTTAATTTTCCTGTTTTCTTTCTTTTCTCCCATAATGTATTGATTTTAGTTAGTATTGGATACAAAGCTTGTAGAAGATACAGCACATAAAACACCTCAACATCTTCATCATGATATATTTTGGCCAATTTAAAATTTGCTAATTTATCGCGACCCATAATCATCAGTTTATAACACTAAGCCGACTTAGTAAGACAAACATAAATATTATTTTTTATTTTTTTCATAATACAAAAAAAATAAATCTATGTTATCTGAATATTAAACATCCATTTTATTTATATTAACATTGTAAATCAATCATTTAATACAATTATAACAAAAAAATAAATAAATTTTATTTTCATTATGTGAAAATAAACATACATTTGTAACAAGCGTTCAAGAATTATAAACTAAACACCTCACATTCTCAAACATGGAAAACACACGTAGAGAATTTATCAAAAAATCGCTTCTGCTGTCAGGCATGGCAGGATTATCCACCATGTTACCCCCTTCTATTCAGCGTGCCTTAGCCATCGACCCTCAGCCAGGAAGTACTTATCTGGATGCCGAACATGTCGTCATCCTAATGCAGGAAAACCGATCATTTGACCATTGCTTCGGAACACTGCAAGGCGTAAGAGGATTTAACGATCCACGAGTAATAGACCTTCCTAATGGCAACCCGGCCTGGCTGCAGAGCAACGAGAGAGGAGCAACTTATACCCCTTTTTGGTTGGACATCAAAGAATCCAAAGCAACTTGGACAGGTGATTTACCACATGGAAGACATGATCAGGTAGATGCCGGCAATGGAGGCAAGCATAACCAATGGCTCGAAGCAAAAAAAGCCCGACGTCACAAAGAGTATGCAGACCTTCCGTTGACTTTAGGTTATTATAAAAGACAGGACATCCCATTCAACTATGCGTTCGCGGATGCCTTCACCATTTGTGACCATAATTTTTGTTCGGTCAACACGAGTACTTTCCCAAACAGACTCTACCTAATGACCGGCACGATAAGAGAAAAGCCCGGACATGCACATCAAGCACACATCCGCAATCCAGATGTCACCAGAGGAGAACTCCAATGGGAGACGTTTCCCGAAGTTCTGGAAAAGAATGATATATCATGGCGGATTTACCAAAACGACCTTAGTACCGGAGGTGGATATCAAGGCGATGAAAAGTCCTGGCTGGCGAATTACGATTGTAATGTCATCGAATATTTTGAACGCTACCACGTACAGTTCAACACAAGATATGTCCGTAGCATAAAAGCACAAATCGAAAAGCTTCCTAAAGAAATCGCGGAACTCCATACAAAATTGGATGAGCTTGGCGAACATCCTGAAGAATATCAAAAAATACAAAAATCTATACAGGCCAAGCAAAACGTATTGGACAAAGCCTATCAAGACTTTAAAAAATATACAGCTGAAAATTTTGAAAAACTCCCACAGGAAGAAAAAAATCTCTACAACAGGGCTTTTACGATCAACAAAAACGACCCGGACTACAATAAACTAACAACCTTAACCTATAGCGATGATGGAAAAGAACGTACGGTTGAGATTCCCAGAGGCGACATACTGCATCAGTTCAGAGCCGATGTCAACAGCGGCAATCTACCAACTGTATCCTGGCTTGTCGGCCCGGCCAAGTTTTCGGATCACCCTAGCTCACCTTGGTACGGAGCCTGGTATGTATCCGAAATATTGGATATCCTGACCAAGAACCCTGAAGTATGGAAAAAAACGATTTTCATCCTTACTTATGACGAGAATGATGGCTATTTCGACCATATTCCACCATTTACACCTCCTTCTCCCATACATTCCAATTCAGGAAAAACATCACAGGGAATAGATATCGACACCGAATTTGTCCGGATTGAGGACGAGTTAGCCGCTAATGTCTCCGAAAAATATGCCCGGCAAGCCCCAATAGGATTAGGCTATAGGGTACCAATGATCATCGCCTCCCCATGGAGTCGTGGCGGAAAAGTATGCTCACAGGTATTTGACCACACTTCAACCTTACAGTTTTTGGAGGGGTTCCTAAGCAAAAAAACCGGGAAGCCCATCAAATGCCAGAATATCAGTAATTGGCGACGGACAGTATGTGGAGATTTGACCACTGTATTCAAGCCCTACAACCCAAAAGTCAAAAACCAAAAAATAGAATTTTTATCCAGAGAAGGTCAAATAGAATCTATCCATAAGGCTCAATTTAAGAACAATCCTTCGGGCTTCAAAGAGTTGACGGAAACAGAAATAAAAAAAGTCAAACAAGGTAATTTATCCTTTTCTTTTATGCCACAGCAAGAGCCAGGCATACGTACTGCTTGTGCCTTACCCTATCAGTTGCAGGTGTCGGGAAAATTGAGTCCCGACAAAGAAAAATTCGAAATAACCCTTCATGCAGGTAATGACTTTTCGGGAGAGAAATCTGCTGGAGCACCTTTTAAAATCTACGCTCCCGGCAACTATCGTGACGAAACTTCAGAAAATGGTTTTGAAACAGCGCGTAGTTGGAATTATGCCGTAACTGCAGGAGACAGCATTGAGGATACGTGGGCAATTGACGCATTTGAGAACCAAGCCTATCACCTTAGGGTGCATGGCCCTAATGGATTCTACCGTGAATTTAAAGGAAATGGACAGGATCCCGATATTGTAATAAGGACCGAAGAAGAACGGAGGCATGTATCGGGCAAACCGACCGGAAACATCGTCCTGCACATTGAGAACCTACAACAAGAAAAGGAATACACCATACTTGTCGGTGACAACGCATATAAAACCGGGGAAATACAAAAGAAAATAAAACCAAAAGAGTCTGCAAGTATTGTACTGAATCTCGAAAAGAACTACGGTTGGTATGATATCAGTATCCGAATTGCTGGCAATGAAACATTCGAACAGCGTTATGCCGGACATGTAGAAACCGGAGAAGACACCTTTACCGATCCTTATATGGGACGTATGGTTTAGTATTTTAACTCTTACAAACAATGAGAAAAGGAAAACTAGTAGCTTTTAATGGAAGTGGACAGCCTCTAACACTTCTAGAACATAATATACCGTCCTTAGAAGAAGGAGAGATATTGGTCAAAAACCGATACACCACTTTGTGTGGCAGTGATATACACACTTATTGTGGTGTACGACAGGAAGCCTGCCCTTCTGTACTTGGACATGAAATCGTAGGCGAGATCGTTGAAATAGCCGATTCACACCGAGGGACGGATGACAATGAAGAAGCAATAAAGCCGGGAGACATCATTACCTGGTCTATCTTTTCGAGTGATCCACAATCCATCTTCGCACAGGAGGGTATTCCGCAGAAGGGTAATAACTTATTCAAATATGGTCATGCCAAGATCACAGAGAGTGATGCCTTTCACGGCGGACTGGCCGAATATTGCATATTACGTCGCAATACAGGTATTTTAAAAATACCGGAATCCATGCCATTGCCTATCGCAGCAACCCTAAACTGTGCCATTGCCACAGTAGCCGCAGCTCTTAGGATGGCTGGTGACCTCACAGGCAAAAATGTTGTTATCTTCGGCATGGGCCTGTTGGGTGTCGCTTGTGTTGCCATGTGCAAAGAAGCCGGGGCATCTTGGGTCGGGGCAGCAGACATCGCAGACGAACGGCTGCTCTATGCCAGGAATTTCGGTGCTGACCACCTGTTGAATCTGCGTCAGCATTCGACCGAGGACACCCTTGAATTGAAGAAAAATTTTGTAAAAAAAGGTGTTGATGTCGTATTTGACATGAGCGGTTCGCCAGACGCTATGGAATTAGGGATGGACATATTGGCTATAGGTGGCTATGCCGTATGGGTAGGAGCCGTATTCAAAAACCGAAAGGTTGGTATAGATGCTGAAAAAGTTATACGCAACCTACATACCATCAAGGGCATCCACAATTATAATTTCGACGATTTTAAATATGCTTTGGCTTTTCTCAAAAAAAGCTGGCAAAAATATCCTTTTGACACCGTAGTCGAACGGGAATTTGATCTAAAGGATGCCGAGCAGGCATTTGAATACGCAATTTCCCAAAAGCCCCTCCGGGTGGGGATCCGAATATAAAATACCCATTAAAAAAACAGATAATCGGAATGAAAAATTTAAGAAGAGATCAATGGCTCATGTTACTCGTGACTATGTTCTGCTACCTGTTCTTTTACACGGGGCGACATAATTTCGGGTGGGCTGCCAAAGATATGGCAACTGAGTTGGGCATATCGTACACCATGGTCGGATGGATTAGTTTTTCCATGCTGATAGGCTATGCGATCGGCCAACTGGTTAATGGCAATCTGGCTGACCATTTCGGCGCACGCAAAATGGTGCCGCTCGGTGCGTTTTTATCCATCAGTGCCAATATTGGTATCAGCTATGCGACCGATGTATCGGTCGTCCTGATCCTGTGGACATTGAACGGTTATTTTCAGTCTATGGCCTGGGCACCAGGCAGTAGGCTCATTTCAAACTGGTGGCGCCCCGAAGAGCGAGGAAAAGCTTTTGGCTTTTATACGATGGCCGCCGGTAGCTCATCGGCTGTGACATATCTGTTGTCCATATTGTTGCTTCATCAGGATCAATCATGGCGATACCTGTTTCGTTTGCCTGTATTGTTGCTATTAATTGCTGCCATCATCTTCGCCATCGTCGCCCGAGATAAACCTAGCGACAAAGGCTACCGTGACTTTATAGAAGACGGCGAGGACGATATCCAAACATCCTGGCGCGAAAGGTACAAGATAGTACTGAGCAACCGCAAGTTCCTGATAGCTTCTCTCGCTATAGGTTTTCAGAATATGGCCCGTTATGGCTTGATCTTTTGGGCACCTGTACATTTTTTGGGAGAGAATTGGAAAGCCTCTCCAAACAGTCTATGGGTCACACTTTTGATGCCAATCGGCATGGCCATTGGTGCCTTGACATTTGGCAATCTGTCGGACAGTATGTTCAAAGGTAACAGACCAAGATCCATTGCTGTAGGCATGACTGCGAGTGCAGTCGTTGCCATGCTTATATTCTTCACCCACTCGCACAACATCATACTAAATAGCATACTGATGTTTTGTGCAGGCTTCTTTGCATATGGTGTACAAGCCAATTTTTGGCCTATGAGCCCCGATCTTTTAGGTCGTAAATATACCGGCACAGGCATCGGCATTATGAACATGAGTGCTTACCTTTTTGCCGCAATGGGTGAGCCAATATTAGGCAAGATTATCGACCTCACAAAAAATACATCTTTTGTTTTCCTGGCTATTTCTATTATCTCGTTAGTATGTGCTTGTGTCATATCATTCGTCGGTTATACGAAGAAAGAAAGGCACAACGAGGTACAATAATTCACAAACTTTGAACTTTAAACGTTAAAAACACATGAATAATATCTCAACAAACAGTTTTCAAGCAAACGGAATAAATTATCGTCCGTCCAATAAACCAATTGTCGTCATCTGTATAGATGGTTCGGCGGATGAATATTTAGATGTAACGGCTGCGCACGGTCGCCTGCAATCATTGATGCAAATGAGCAAAGACGGATACAGAGGCATGGTACGCGGAGCTTTGCCCTCTTTTACCAATGTGAACAATTCTTCCATTGTAACAGGCGTATCTCCGGCTGTCCATGGCATCTGTGGCAATTTCTTTTACGATACGGCCAAAGATGAAGAAGTGATGATGAACTCTTCCGAATACCTGAGAACCGAAACCCTTTTAGCCGCAGCAGCCAATGCAGGTCGCAAAGTAGCTGTCGTCACAGCAAAGGAAAAATTACGTGATATATTATCTCATAAGCTTAATGGGATTGCCATTTCAGCAGAAAAAGCAAACCAAGCAAAAACAGAAACACATGGCATTGACGAGGTAGAGGCAAAAGTAGGTCATCCTACGCCCACTATCTATAGTCCGGAAGCAAGTCTATTCGTGCTTAGGGCGGGAACAGCATTGATCAAACAAGGATTGGCTGATTTTCTGTACCTATCACTGACGGATTATATGCAACATACTTATGCCCCTGAGGCCGCAGAATCATTAGCTTTTTACGAAGAAATGGACAAGGAAATAGGCAAGATGCTTGAGCTTGGCGCGGTCATCGGAGCTACAGCAGATCATGGTATGAATGCTAAAATCAAATCCGATGGTACACCAAATGTATTATTTGTAGAAGATATGCTGGAACAACAGTTTGGTTCTGGATTCAGGGTCATCTGTCCTATCACCGATCCCTATGTCAAACATCACGGCGCACTAGGCTCCTATGTGGTAGTGCATGTGGATGACAAGTCCCGCATCGAAGAGGTTAAAGACTGGCTATCCTTACAACCGGGCATTACGGAGGTACATGACAAAAAATCGGCTGTTCGTAACTTGGAACAGCCCGAGGACAGGATAGGAGATCTGGTCGTGATGTCTGCCCGGGATGTAGTCGTAGGCCGTCGTCCACAGTATCATGACCTCGCCGCATTAGATGGCACATTACGTTCACATGGCGGACGTTATGAAGAAATGGTACCCATGGTCCTATCACACCCTTTGAATAGCGAGTACCGCATCAAAGCCGCAGGTGATCCACGTAACTTTGATATCTTTGACTTTACAGTAAACGGAACACACTAATATTGGTACTATGACAACAACATCAACAGAAGTGATCCGGGCGAACAGCTATGTTGCCGGAGTACCACTACAATCGGCTCAAGTACTGGAAGTACACAGTCCTTACGACAATCGGCTTGTGGGTACAGTGACTCTGGCCAATGCCGAAGATACCCAAAATGCTATCACACAAGCCCTGGAAAACAAAGTTACTTTGTCCAGATACGACCGTTACTCCATATTGGATAATGTGCGAAAACTATTGTTGGAGCGAAAGGAAGAGTTTGCACAAACCATTTGTGCGGAGGCAGGGCTGGCTATACGAGAAGCCCGATACGAAACCGGAAGGGCCCACGATGTACTCTTTTTTGCGGCTGCTGAATGCTTGAAAGACGATGGACAGATATTCTCTTGTGATATATCTCCACAAGGCAAGGCCCGCAAGATATTTACACAAAGAGAGCCGTTGAATCTGGCAGCCTGCATTACGCCATTCAACCATCCATTGAATCAGGTTTTACACAAAATAGCTCCGGCCTTGGCAGCTGGTACACCTGTGATCCTGAAGCCATCCGAAAAAACGCCATTGACAGCTATCAGAATCACTGAACTATTTTACGAAGCCGGCCTTCCCAAGAGCATGTTGAGTGTGCTACTCGGCAAAACAACTGATGTGGCAGAATACTTAGTCAAAGATCCACGAATAGACATCGTATCGTTTACGGGCAGTGTAGCCGTAGGTAAGCTCATCGCTTCTACAGCCGGTTACAAGAAAGTAATCCTGGAACTCGGTGGTAATTCTCCACTGATTATTATGGAAGACGCTGACCTCGATAAGGCTGTGTTCTTAGCGGCCGAAGGTTCATTCCGTAACAGTGGACAACGCTGTACAGCTGTAAAACGTATTCTCGTACACGAAAAGATCCAAGACGAATTTGTAGCACGATTCGTGGAAAAAGCAAAGGAATATACCTGTGGAGATCCCGCCAATCCCGAAACGAAGGTTGGTACTGTGATCGATGAGGTAGCTGCCATACATTTGGAAAGTGTTGTACATAAAGCAGTTGCACAAGGAGCAAAAGTGTTGTTGGGCGGTAAACGTTCAGGAGCTTTATTGGAGCCTACGGTCATAGCTGACGTACCTCGTGACGCAGAAATGGTCGTACAGGAATCTTTCGGCCCACTTGCACCGATACTCTCATTCAAGGATATAGATGATGCCATAGCCTTAGCCAATTCCACAGCATTTGGACTGTCGTCGGGTATAGTGACAAACAATATGGACTATGCTACCCGCTTTATCAAAGAGCTTAAAACCGGTACGGTAAACATCAACGAAGTACCCGGATACCGTATCGAAAACTCACCATTCGGAGGCATTAAAGACTCTGGCTTAGGCATCAAAGAAGGAGTCATAGAAGCCATGAAATGCTTTAGCTATGTGAAAACATTTTCCTTGCCTTGGTAATACAGCTCCCGATTTAAGCCGGGAGCTAAAAAATATCACTGCAAACAAATCGTTTTAACAATTTACAGGAAAGATATAAACAGCAAAATTATGAAACAACTTTTTCTGCGACGATTACCTTTGTTAGTCATTTTGTGTTATTGTTCTATAGGGACAATGGCACAACAGACGAACAGTAAAGATGTCTTTTCGATTATCCCCCAACCTCTTAACATAGACCTACAGCAGGGCGAGTTTGTACTGGACGAAACCATACAAATCTGGATCGACACGGACAAGGAAGTTCAGGGGATCGCAGAGCTGTTGGTAAAGGGATTGAACGATTTTGTCGGCATACATCCAAAGATTGTACAAAAACCCGCGAGAGGTAGTCGTACGATTCGGTTGCAATTGGTGGCTGACACCCTCGGCGACGAAGGTTACCGCCTATCTGTAGATACGGACGGCATTGTAGCCCGTGCCAGCAAACCAAATGGATTATTTTATGCCATACAGACTATCCATCAATTGCTGCCAATGACCAGGTCCATTGGAGAAAAAGTAACTATTCCCGCAGTGTCCATAGTCGATAAGCCACGTTTCGGTTGGCGAGGGTTGCTCTTGGACGTAGGAAGGTACTTCTATTCGGTAGATTACATCAAGAAATATATTGATTACCTCGCTATGCACAAGCTGAATGTATTCCATTGGCACCTGGTAGAAGATCACGGTTGGCGTATCGAAATCAAGAAATATCCACGCCTTACTGAAATAGGTGCATGGCGTCCCAGCACCAATTTCCAACGGGGAAGCCAGTACGTCAATCCCAATCCTCACGGCGGATATTATACACACGAAGACATACGCGAGGTAGTCGCCTATGCCCAAGCACGATACGTGACTGTAGTACCAGAGATTGAAATGCCAGGACATGTACTCTCAGCGCTGGTTGCCTACCCCGAACTGTCATGTACAGGAGGGCCATTTGAGATACCCGAGTTATGGGGTATCCAAAAGGACGTATACTGCGCAGGTAATGAACAAGTCTTTACCTTCCTCGAAGATGTATTGACCGAAGTCATGGAACTTTTTCCAGGTGAAATCATCCATATCGGTGGTGATGAGTGTCCCAAAGACCACTGGAAGACGTGTCCAAAATGTCAACAACGCATCAAAGACGAGGGACTCAAGGATGAGCATGAATTGCAAAGTTATTTTATCACCCGTATGGAAAAATTCCTTAATAGTAAAGGTAGACGGATTATAGGATGGGATGAGATACTGGAAGGTGGGCTGGCACCAAACGCGACGGTAATGTCATGGCGAGGCGTAAAAGGAGGCATTGAAGCTGCACGTATGCACCATCCGGTGGTCATGACTCCCAATACTCATTTGTACCTCGATTACTTTCAGGGCGAACCTTATCTTGAACCGACAGGCTATAAGGGACACCTACCCTTGCGGAAGGTCTATGCATACGAACCCATTCCCGAAGAACTCACTAGAGAAGAACAAGACTATATCATTGGAGTTCAAGGTAACGTCTGGAGTGAATTTACACACTCTCGCGAAAAGGCAGATTATTTGACATATCCCCGTGGCGCAGCATTGGCCGAAGTGGCGTGGAGCAAGAAAGAAAACAAGAACTGGGAAGATTTTAAACGTCGGTTAGAAACACAATATCTACGGTATGAATATAAAGGGATTAATTACGCCCGAAGTGCTTATCAAGTATATTTTGAGGTCACGGACCACATAGGACAAAATAAGTCTACGGTCACACTGCATACCGACAGCTATCAACCAGAGATTTACTACACGCTTGACGGCACGCAGCCTTCACCCAAATCATTGAAATATACCGGTGCCATTGAGGTAGATACGCATACGACGATACATACCGCCACCTTTAGAGACGGAAAGCAGCTAAGCCCTGTGAGTGCACGCGCCATTGTACATTTCCGCAGGTAACTGAGATTATATTATACAATTAAACGAGACTATTTCTATTTATGGAATAGTCTCGTTTGAGTTTAACCCGAAATTATTTATCA
>JBEBVG010000106.1:0-10745 GCA_040392845.1 Sphingobacterium sp.
TCCGAGGAGCCACACGCTGGACCAGCGTATATCCACGAACACCCATGAGGTGGGCTTAAGGTACCGTGTAGGCGGTGTAGGATTGCTGTAGGTTCGTAGTGCGACTTCCGTATCAGGTAGAGCGATTGCTACTGCATATAAGCATAAAAATACAGATTGCTTCGCTTATAATATTGGCGACAATACACTAGCTTTCCCTCCCCCAAATTGGGGGATTTTTGCATTTACCTAAATTAAAAATAGAATATCTTTCTTACTAATTTGGATATACCAATATACTGTTGTAGATTCGT
The DNA here is from genome assembly GCA_040392845.1 of Sphingobacterium sp. Classification (GTDB taxonomy): domain Bacteria; phylum Bacteroidota; class Bacteroidia; order Sphingobacteriales; family Sphingobacteriaceae; genus Sphingobacterium. The sequence goes on from JBEBVG010000106.1 coordinate 294, forward strand.
AATACATACCAAACTCTTAATTGTATTACCTATGCAGTACCTGATTCTAGGCGGAGTAGCCATAAGTGGCCTTTTCCTTATACTTTTGATGAGGCGCCATTACCTCAAGTTGCGATTTGATAAATACCTTGATATGCAGGTTTCTGTCTTGTTAGCCAAAGAACGCAGAGGACGTCGTACACACGGCTCCCTGATTCTGGAGCTTATGCGTTACGATCGCAATCTACAGAGTATTTACATTACTTCTATCCGAAGTAAAAATGAAAAAATCCGTATCAAATACTTCAGCGGCCTGCTTTTTGAAGTCAACCGACCCAATAAAGAAGATACGACCATGTTGTCTATAGGTGTGGACATGTCCGGCTCTGCTGAGGACAACTGCCGCAGAAATAACGAACGTGTATATGTTGAAGGGAAGCTGTATTTTGCGGACAAGACGAAAAAAAGTTTCGGCAAAACTATTTTACTCAGCCTAATCCGTTAAATAATCTGTTTCATTTTAATACGATAAGTCCCACTCGCCAGGGGTGTGTTTCCCTTTTGCTTTACTTTCTTCCCGTTAATAGTCTGTAACTTCATGTTTTCTGGTGCATTCATCGTAGCAAAGGCACCGATAGGTACAGTAACATCCAGGTGGAGGTCGTCATTCTCCAGTTCCCAGCTCACAGCGATCTCACCGTAAGGCGTATTGATATGGCATTTAGCCCAGGTCACCCCTTTTGGAATTTGAGGTGCGATATAAAAGTGCTGGTATCCGGGTTGTGTCTCATCCGCACGTATACCACCGAGCGCCTGATAAAACCAGGTGCCGATACCGTTATAACAATTGTGTATACGGCTTCTCTCGCCACTCCAATATTCCCAAGTGGTCGATGCACCGTTATCGATCATATATAAGTAGCCGGGGTAGTCCCGTTTTTTGAGCATATTGTACATAAAATCTACAGCCTGATTGTCGATAGCCCATTGGGTTAATATAGGCACCCCAACGAGGCCCACCCCGAGATGGTTGCCATATTTTTCAGCTGTCGTCGCAAACACCTTTCTCTTCACCTGTTCATAATCTGCTGGCGGCGTTACACCGAGGAGCATAGGGTAGGTCATGTCCAGCTGCGATCCGGTTGCATAACTACTTTCCCCAACATCGAAAAAGGTACGGTGCAGGAGTTGATTGAGGCTATCTTTCCGTGCCGCAAAGCGCTTGGCATCTTCCGTTTTGTCTAGCACGAGAGCCATTTTCTCCATAGCGGTAAGGCATTCGCTGACGACACAATTGCTCACGAGGCTGATGGAAGACTCAGCGCCTGAGTCTACGCCGACAGGGGCAAGCCAATCACCCAGAAACCAATCCCGGTATTTGGTGTCGGGCCAACGTGTCAAGAGTCCATCGACGGTATATTTGTCCACATAACCCAGCCATTCTTTCATCGCCGGGTAATAGCGCTGTATCAAGCGGGGGTCATTGTAATGGACATAAGTACGCCAGGAGGCCATGATCAAAAAGCTGCACCAGTACGGACCTCCACCACCGGCACCCGGGTTTGGAGCGACATGAGGGAGGCTACCGCCTTCACGCATCGCGTCGGACCAGGCCTGCACCCAGTTTGTATACAGTGGTGACACATCAAACATCGTCTGTAGTGTGTTGGTTGAAGAGATCCCATCACCACCATAACCCGCACGCTCCAGGTGTGGGCAGTCTACCATATACCCACTAAAGGTAAGACAGCGCATCGTATATTGTATCATGTCGTGTATGGCATTGAGGTCATCATCCGAACAGGCGAAAGAAGAGGTACTACGGAAATCCGTGTGGATCAGGTGCGCTTTGATATTATCCTTTTGCGGAGCGGTATTCAGGTTGGAAACCCGCACATATTGAAAGGCATGGTGATTGAAGCGGTTGCGAAAGATTTCATGATCCTTCCTGCCTGCGGCAATATAAATATCCTGTTGGCCCTGGTCTATAAAATTACCCTCTTTATCCAAAAAATCACTGTACTCGAAGACGATTCGCTGTTTATGTTGTAGGCCCTGCAATGTGATTTCAAACCATCCGTTGAGTGCTTTGCCCATGTCGATCAGCCAGGTGCTGTCATTGAGCTGTGTTATCTTTTTTGCGGTAAAGGTTTCCTGTATTTTGTTAGGTTCGGCCATTTGGGGAGAAGCCAGATGTGGCGGAAGCTCCACGAGCACCACAGGTTGCCAGGAACGGCTGTCCAGCGTAGCTTTGTGCATGTCTGTCGGATTAAGGTTGGCATCCACCTGTTCGCCGCCAAACTGCAGTGCACGCCAGGGGGCAGTATCGCTATAGCCGCTGGGAGATGCTTCCCAGCTGCCATCAGTCGTCAGTAGAGTAGTCCAATGGCCCTGGTTTAATACATCCAGCTGCGCTTTGACCACCGCTCCGTCAAACCGCACATCAAATCCCGTTGTAGGCTTATACCAGCCCGTTCCGAGCCAGAATACAATTTCATTCTCACCGTGTCGCAGGTATGGGGTGACATCATACGTCGTGATGAGCAACCTTTTATCCAGGTGCGATACCGCGGGCGACAAGACATCGCCGCTCACTTTCCGGCCGTTGAGATACACCTCAAAATAGCCTGGAGAGGTGATATGTAAAAAGCTTGTGTTTACCTCATTTAGGGTGAATGCTTTTCGCAGCAGCGGGCTTTGTATGGTATTAAGCCCGATATAATGTCCTTGCATGTGGTCATTCCCCACGATACCCACCCCAAAGCGCTGAATGCTGCTCCAGTCCGAATGCTCCCCTTTGCTATTCCATATACGTACGCGCCAGTAACACAGTATGCGGGAGCTCAGGGCATTACCGGCGTAAGGTACCATTACCGAAGCAGCAGACTTAATCTTTCCCGAATTCCATAAGTCCGGCAGGCCATCGCGCTGTAAGCTGAGGCTGTCTGTGGCGACCTGTATCTCATAGTACGCCTGACGCATATGTCCTTTATTGTATTGGATCTTCCAGCTGAAATGTGGTGTAAGGTTGTCTATAGCATTGGGCCGGACAAGGTTTTCGCAGCGTAGGTCGGTGACCGATATTCTAGCGGCACCTGCCCAGCCTATCAGCGGGACAAAAGAGAAAAATACAATAAAATACTTTACACGTAGTGACATCATGGTGTTCATCTTGGTTGACGCAAATATATCGATGAATACTCCCTTTTTTCAGTAAAGAACGCTGTCGAGTAAATTTTATTTCCCCTTTTTTTTATAACGTTCTGAAAAATAGATGTTTGTGATCTTTGTTCAGATGTCCTTTGGTAAAGAGTCAAGTAGGAGCAGGAAGGATAATATAAGTATATTTCGTAGGTTTGCAGATGACCATATTATAGATACTTGTTTTGGATGTGAAAAAAATAGTACTAACCCTGATTTGCCTGTTGTCTTTGCCTGTCGTTCTCTACAGCAGGACGGAGATAGACTCTCTTTTAAAAGTATTGGACAAGGCTATTGTCGATCGCAAAGTGTACACCCATCAGAAGGAGCAGAAAATTGAAAACCTCAAAAAGCTGGTGGGGAAAGAAAATGCCCTTGAAGAACGTTATCATCTTTACAACGACATCATAACGGAATACCAATCTTTTAAATGTGATTCGGCATTGGCGTACATCGACCGGAATATGGCTATTGCCCAAACATTGCATAATAAAACCTACCTGACCGAGAGTAGATTAAAACTAGCCTTTTTACTTTCATTGTCCGGACTCTTTACCCAGGCTTTGGAAGTGTTTGATACAATTGTGTACGACGAGCTACCGTTATACCAAAAAGCCTTATACTGCTGGAATTACATACGTTACCATGAAAACCTCCTTAAATATACCGATAATCCAGTATATGAACATAGCTATGCGCAGGAGAATATCCGGTACAGGGATACGCTGATGAGCATCCTTGATAAGAACACCAAGATGTATTTGAAGGAAAAATCTTTTAAATTACAGGAGCAGGGCGAATTTGCCGCTTCGGCCAAGCTTCAGGAGGCACTTATTATGGATGATCCGCCGCATTCACACGGCTATGCCATGGCAGCAATGTGTCTTTCGAAGATCTATCACGAGCTCAAAAATACGCCATTAGAAGAAAAATATCTCCTTTTAGCCGCCATAACCGATGTGAAGCTGGCCGTTAAAGAGAACGAATCCCTGCTTACGCTGGCTATACACCTCCACCAAAAGGGCGATGTCAACAGGGCCTACAATTATATCCAAGCCTCTCTGGAAGATGCAAATTTCTACAACTCCCGGTTCAGAAATGCCGTCATTGCCCGTACGCAGCCTATTATTGAAGCTACCTATCTCGCTAAAATCGAAGAGCAACAGAAGAATCTACGTTTATATGCCTTCCTCCTCAGCGGTTTTGTGGTCATCCTGATCGGCATGTTGTACTTTTTGTACAAACAGATGAATGTGGTCTCCAGAGCCCGGAAAAACCTGAAACATATCAATAGCGAATTGATATCGGTCAACCATAAGCTCGATGAAGCAAACCTGATACGGGAGCGGTATATTGGATATTATATCAACCAATGTGCCATATATCTGGACAAACTGGATAATTACCGTAAGCATGTAAACCGGAAGATAAAAGCCGGGCAGATAGACGATCTGCAAAAATTGAGCGCCTCGACCATAACCCTCGAAAAGGATGCGCAGGAATTATACAATCATTTTGATAAGACCTTTCTGGAGGTGTATCCTTCTTTTTTGGAAGAACTGAATATGCTGCTGAAAGAAGGTGAACGGTATAGCCTGAACAAAGATCAGTTGAATACCGAGCTTCGGATCTTTGCGCTCATACGGCTGGGTATAACAGATGTCAATCAAATTGCCACCTTCCTCCGTTATTCTATACAAACGATCTACAACTATAAAAGTAAAGTGAAGGGCAAAGCACTCGGAGACACGGAGCATTTTGAAGAGAAAGTCAAGAAGATCGGGAGTTTTGACGGTATTTAGTTTCTACCCTATTTACCAAGTAACTTTTCTTTTACTATGATAACCATCTGATATTTAAGTTGTTGTAAGTGAATGTTTTTTAAAATCATTTACCAAAGATCTACCGGGAGCTACAGCTGGGCATTTTGCTGTATACATTTGTTTTGTGCAATGCACGAAATTGTTTCGTTGCGAAGAGCTACGCAACAACCATTATAAACCGAGCCTTGTGCTCTATAATATTTTTTACAATGAAACAATGTTTTAGATTAGCATGGTATTTTCCTATCCTTTTTGTTATTTTCCTATCGGTCCTGTCTTCTGCGCGAGCGCAGCGAGTTACCCCCTTTAAAGCAGACGACCGTGTGGTGTTCCTGGGTAATAGTATTACCGACGGAGGACACTATCATTCCTATATCTGGTTGTACTATATGACGCGCTATCCGCAGATGAATTTGCTGATACAGAATGCCGGAATAGGGGGGGACCGGGTCATCGAGATGTTAAAGCGCCTGGACGGAGATGTTTTTAGCAAGCAACCTACCGTACTGATTGCGACCTTCGGTATGAACGATTCGGGCTATTTTGAATACAATGGTGCCGAACCCGAAAAATTTGCCGACATGAAGGTAGAGGAATCCTATGAGGCGTTCAAGCAGCTGGAGAAGCGGTTTCAGGGACTGCCGGACACGAAAATAGTCTTACTGGGAAGTATACCTTACGATGAAGAAGCATACATCGCCAATAACACGCCTTTCAAAAATAAGAATAAGGCCATGTTGCGTATTGTAGATTTCCAAAAGAAGGCCGCGCAGGACAATAACTGGGAGTTTTTGGATTTCAACGAGCCTATGACAGCGCTCAATAGAGTATTCCAACAGAAAGACTCGACTTTTACGCTTTGCGGCAGAGATCGTATCCACCCCGACACGGACGGACATATGGTCATGGCCTACCTGTTTTTAAAAGCACAGGGACTTGCCGGACAAAAGGTGGCAGCAATCGGCATTGATGCCTCTAAAAAGCAGGTGACCCGCTCGGACAATTGCCGGATATCTGATCTTCATAAAAATGCTTCCGGCCTTCGTTTTTCCTACGAGGCCAATGCTTTGCCCTACCCCTTAGATACCATACCGCGAGGTTGGGGAAGCCAGAAGAGCCAGTCGGATGCTATGAAAGTCGTTCCTTTCATCGAAGAGATGAATCAGGAGATATTGACCGTGAAAGGTCTACAGGGAGCACACAGGCTGCTTATCGATGATGAAATCATTGGCGTTTGGTCTGCTGCAGAATATGCAGCCGGCATCAATCTGGCTACATTGAGCCACACCCCGCAATACCAGCAGGCTTTACGGATTATGCATTTAAATGAAGAACGGTGGGAGATCGAACGTCGTTTTCGGGATTACGCGTGGGTGCAGTACAACTTCTTTCAGCCCAAGGGACTCTTGGAAGCAAACAACCGGAAGGCCATCGAAATCTTCGACCAGTATGCACCCACAGATGGTTGGCTCCGCGCCAAGCGTGACCTATATGCCAAGGCAATGTTTCCTGAGGTTAGAAAAGCCTGGCAAGACCAGATCGACGGCTTGCTGCAGACCATCAAAGATATCAGTATACCGAAGAAAAGACAAATTACACTTGTACGCGTGAAGTAAAGGGTTTTACCGGCATGAAAAGACCAGTTTTATTTTTGACACTTTCGGCCATGCTGCTATTTTTCGATAGCGCATATTCCCAGCGGGCATACTTTGTGGATGGCTACCATGGGGGCGTATACGGACACTACCCGATGTGGGTGACGCAGTTTATGCTCGATAAGCTCGCTGAACATCCGGAGTGGAAGCTAGGCCTGGAGATCGAGCCCGAAACCTGGGATTCCGTACGGCTGCACGACCGTCCTGCATATGATCATTTTCGACAGGTGGCAACCGACAGAAGGATAGAATTCACCAACCCGAGCTATGCCCAGCCATACTGCTACAATATTTCGGGAGAAAGTATTATACGGCAGTTTAGCTACGGCATGGCGAAGATGCGTACGCACTTTCCACAGGTAACCTATAGCACCTACGCGGCCGAGGAGCCCTGCTTTACGAGTAGCCTTCCACAGATACTGAAGCAATTTGGATTTAAATATGCCGTGTTAAAAACGCCCAACACCTGCTGGGGAGGTTATATACGGGCTTATGGGGGGCAGCTGGTCAACTGGATAGGGCCCGACGGCTCTTCCATGCTGACGGTACCGCGATATGCCAGCGAAGAGCTGGAAGAGAATTCCACGTGGCAGACAACAGCCTGGAACAACAGTAGGACGTTCTTGCAGGCCAGTGCCGGGAGTGGCATCCAAAACCCCGTAGGGATGTGTTATCAAGATGCAGGCTGGCGAAATGGCCCCTGGCTGGGATATGGGGATAATATTAAAAACAACTCCATATACGTCACGTGGAAGGAGTATTTCGAAGAGGTTTCCGCCCGCCAGACGAAGGACAACTGGGTATTTTCCCAAGAGGATATTCTGGTCAACCTGATGTGGGGAAGCCAGGTGTTGCAACGTATAGGTCAGCAGGTCAGACGTGCGGAAAACAATATCGCACAGGCCGAGAAAATCAGCGCCATGGCTTATATTGACAAAGGGTATGTTCCCCGGCCTTCCGATAGGGAAGAGGCTTGGCGTACGCTGATGCTGGCGCAGCATCACGACTCCTGGATCGTTCCCTACAATAGATGGAACAAAAAGCATACCTGGGCACAGGCTGTCGAAACGTGGACGGCCAACACCGACAAGATCGCGGCAGCAATCGTGGGTGAGGCTATGGGCAGCTCCGGCACAGATGCGGACCCTGCGACTAACTTCGGTTATATCCGGGTTTATAATACCGTTGGTGCATCCCGCACGGATGTCGTAAGTGTGCGCGTGCCCGCACCAGGGAAAGCAAAGCAGATCGGCCTCTATGACAGTGCAAATAAGGCGATCCCCAGCCGGGTAGAACTACACGGCGATAGTCTCCATATCACCTTTAAGCCCGAGGTTGCCGGTTTTGGTTTTTCGACCTACCGGCTGAAGCAGATCAAGCAACGTCCAGGGAGTAAGACCGGCGTACACTTCGACGAGCAGGGCAACTGTATAGTGGAGAACGATAGATATAGGCTTGTACTCGACAAAGCCAAAGGTGGAACATTAAAAAGCCTTATTGCCAAACAGGCCGACGATAGGGAGTTTGCCCCCGCCGATACCAGTTACCGATTGGGCGAAATATCGGGATATTTCTATGATGACAAGAAGTTTTACAGCTCTACAGATCAGGAGGCGCGCATAACGGTACTTGAAGATCACGATTTTTTAATCCGTGTGAAAGTCGAAGGGCACATCGCATCTCATCCCTTTACCCAGATCATTACGCTCGGAGCCGGGCAGCAACGTATAGACTTTGATCTGCATATCGACTGGGAGGGTTCTGTAGGTATCGGAGAATACCGGCAGGAGCACAAATGGACAGACGACCGACGTGCCTATACCGATGATCGGTATAAGCTGAAGATCATGTTCCCCAATAGTCTGCATCATCCCCGATTGTATAAAAATGCACCTTTTGACGTATGCGAGAGCCAACAAGAAGATACTTTTTTTGGAAAATGGAGTGACATAAAGCATAATGTAATCCTGAACTGGGTAGACCTGAGCCAGGAAGACCAATGCTATGGCCTTACCGTGCTGTCTGATCATACCACCTCCTATAGCTATGGGAAAGATTATCCCCTGTCCCTCACGGCACAATATGCAGGTGTGGGATTATGGGGCGTCGACTACAGCATCAGCGGACCTTCACAGATGCGCTATGCCCTGATCCCGCATTCGGGCCGGTGGGATGAAGCCCGTATTCCCACACAAAGTGCCCTATGGAATGAGCCCCTGATTGGCGTATACCACAGCGACGTGGCAGCAGAGGATAAGACCTACATCCAGACCGGCACATCAGGTTTTGAAATCAGTGCCGTGCATCCGCAGGAAGACAGGTTGATCCTTCGTCTTTTTAATGCAGAAGGGGGAGGAGATCCCCAACGTGTTACATTTGACTTTCCGGTAGCGCAGGTGCAGGAAATACTATTGAATGGCGATATCGTACAGGATATACCGATCGTAAAGCATTCGGGTAAGTCGTCCGTTGCCCTTGCTATGCCTCGTTTTGGACTGAAAACACTTTCGATAAAAAAATTAGATTACCATAAGTTTTAAGCTAATGACACATAGAAGTATATGCCGTAGCCTTGTGTATGTTATCCTACTGTTGAGTGCCTCCTCCTGTGGCAAAGCTGTCGGTGAGTTGTTGCCTGTGACATATGTCAACCCCTTTATCGGGGCGAGTACAAGTGTGGGTGCCGCGGAAGTATATCACGGATTGGGAAAGACATTCCCGGGGGCAACGACGCCCTATGGCATGGTTCAGGTAAGCCCCAACACTATCACGGGAGGAGACAACAGCCCGGGGTATAGCTATGAGCACCAGACCATAGAAGGCTTTGCTTTTACGCAGATGAGCGGTGTAGGGTGGTATGGTGACCTGGGCAATTTTCTGGTCATGCCCACTACCGGCCCGTTAAAAACTATCGCCGGAAAAGAAGATGGCAGCATCCAGGGCTATCGTTCGCGTTACGACAAGGCTACAGAAGTAGCCCGGGCGGGTTACTACGCCGTAGACCTGACCGACTATGGTATCAAGGTGGAAACTACCGCTGCCCCACACAGCGGCATGATGCGGTTTACATTCCCCGAGCATAAACAGTCCCGCATACAGATCGACCTGGCACGTCGCGTGGGCGGAACATCGGTGCAGCAGTATGTCCGCAAGGTAGATGAGTACACCATCCAAGGCTGGATGCGCTGTACGCCCGAAGGCGGAGGCTGGGGAGACGGTGAAGGTAACGTTGATTATACCGTGTATTTTTACGCTCGTTTTAGCAAGCCTTTGGACAAATATGGCTTCTGGAGTGCCGACATTCCGGAAGATTGGTCCCGCAAGCGTGAGGATGTCGTCAGCATACCGTATTTAAAAAAGGTGCAAGAGGCCAATAAGATAACCGGAGCGACGGAACTGGAAGGGAAACACCTCGGTTTCTTCACCGAATTCGAGACGAAGCATAATGAAGAACTGACCTTGCAGGTGGGTATCTCCTTTGTGGACATGGAAGGCGCCGAGTGCAATCTGCGCCAGGAGATAGCGGAGAAAACATTCGATGAGGTCAAAGCCGAGGCTACAGACCTGTGGAACAGGGAGCTGAGCCGTATGAAGATCAAAGGAGGCACGGAAGATCAGAAGACGATCTTCTACACTGCGCTGTACCATACCATGATCGACCCTCGTTCCATTACGGATGTCGACGGACGTTATATCGGTGGGGATCAGCAGATCCATCAAAAGACCTCGTTTACCAAGCGCACGATATTCAGTGGGTGGGATGTCTTCCGGAGCCAGTTTCCCCTACAGACAAT
>JBEBVG010000107.1:0-10675 GCA_040392845.1 Sphingobacterium sp.
CCTTATATCTACAAAGATGGACAATCTAATCCCGAACTGGCGCAGTACGACCGTAATACGTTAGGCGATATGTGTTCAGCAGTGAATACCTTGTCATTGGCTTATTTTTATACCACTGATGAAAGATATGCCCGACAAGCTGTAGTATTTTTACGGAGTTGGTTTCTCGATAAGGATACCCGAATGAATCCTAACCTGGAGTATGCCCAGTTCATTCCAGGTAAGAACAATTCGAAGGGCAGACCCGAGGGACTTATTGACAGCTATTCTTTTGTAAGTATGCTCAATAGTGTACAGCTATTACAGGAATCGCCAAGTTATACCGCTACAGATGAGGCCGCTTTGAAACAATGGTTTGCCGATTTTGCGCGTTGGTTGAAGCTAAGTGATCAGGGAAAGAGAGAAAACGTCGCTAAAAATAACCATGCCACGGCTTATGATTCGCAATTGATTACTTACCTTTTATTTGCCGGAGATGAGAAGGGCGCCAGGGCGATTATCGACGATTTTCCAAACAGACGGATTTTTGCGCAGATCGAGCCGGATGGAAGGCAACCTAACGAGCTGTGGCGTACACTGGCATATCACTACTCGCAGTATAACCTAAGTCATATGATTGATATCTGTGCTACCGCCCAGAAGTTAGGTGTCAACTTATTGGATAAAAAATCCGCAGATGGACGTTCGATATATGTTGCTATGGATTATTTAATTTCTTTTTTGGGCAAAACAGTAGATAGCTGGCCCTACAAACAGATCAGTGGTTGGGAAGGCGAACAAGAGGACGTGTGTATGGATCTGCACCGCATACTCGATTTGGATACCTCCCGGCGTCAATATCGCGAAATCTACCTGAAATATGCTAAGACAAATATCGAAGACCGCTCGCGATTGCTGTATGGTGCCGTTGAAGATCCAATAGCAGGTTTCTTTAGCTTTGCGGAAGCTCAATTAGACTATGCGATACAACGTGCAGAAGCTACTTATAGAACAGCTGATGATAAACGCAAGATCATGCCCCGTAGTATCGATGAGGAAGGTAGATTGGTCCTTGTAGGTTCTAAAGATTGGTGTTCTGGATTTTTCCCGGGATCACTGTGGATACTATATGGACAGACAGGAGCTGAAAAGTGGCGTGTAGCGGCAGACAAATATACGCGTATGCTAGAAGGCGAAAAAAATGATCGTACATCGCATGATGTAGGTTTTAAAATAAATTGTTCGTATGGTAACGGTTTTCTTTTGACCAAAGATCCAACCTATAAAGTGGTCATGATCGAGGCTGCTTCGACCTTATCTAAAAGATTCAACAAGCAGGTAGGTGCCATAAGGTCCTGGGATTTCAATAATAAGATCTGGCAGTTTCCAGTCATTATCGATAACATGATGAATTTGGAACTGTTGTTTGAGGTTGCTAAGCTGTCAGGCGATCAGCGTTATCATGATATCGCCGATCAACATGCTGCGACCACCCTCAAGAATCATTTCCGTACCGACTATTCTTCATATCATGTAGTAGATTATGATACGATTAGTGGATTAGTAAGGCAGAAGAATACACATCAAGGTTATAGTGATGCCTCAGCCTGGGCCAGAGGACAGGCTTGGGCGTTATATGGCTATACGATGTCGTATCGCTATACGCACAAGGTGGATTACCTAAAGCAGGCAGAGAATATTGTACGTTTTATTTTTAAAAATCCAAAGTTGCCGAAAGATCTTATCCCGTATTGGGACTATGATGATCCTGCTATCCCTAAAGCTCCCAGAGATGCTTCGGCAGCTTGTATCACAGCTTCGGCACTGTATGAACTTGCTCAATATAATGAGGACCGTAAGGAGACATATATTGCATTGGCAGACAGGATTGTGGTCAACCTCCTGCAGTATTATCGCACCCGGCAACAGGCTGATGAGGGCTTTTTATTGTTACACTCAACAGGACATTATCCACATAGGAGTGAAGTCGATGTTCCGATCAGTTATGCGGATTACTACTTTTTGGAGGCATTGAATCGTAGGAAAGCATTAGATGCACATCTTAGCGATAAGGAGTAATAACATGAACAATGAGATATAAAGATGTGGTAAACCGGATTTTAAGTCTGGCTGCGGGGCTGTTACTGGTCAATTGTCAGAATGGACAGCGTAGTAAAGTGGAGTTTTCGGCGGATCGGCGACGCACTCTGGATGCCTTTATGAAGAATATTGCAATGCAATATCGTATTCCCGGTATTGCCTATGCTATCATACATGACGATTCGATGTATTGTAATGCTGAGGGCATTAAAAATAGGGATGGGGAATTGTTAACGGTGCATACGCCTATTATGGCGGGCAAGTTGTCAGAACCACTCTTAGCCTATGCGGTGCTGGGACTGGAGAAAGCCGGAAAGATTAGCTTGGAAGATAAGGTTGTACAGCATTTACCGTATTTTAAAATGAGAGGAGATGCCTATCGTCATATTACAATCAGGAGCCTGTTGACACACACGTCGGGAATCGATGATTATACCATATTTTACGATAAGCCCCGATTTGATGAAGGAGCCCTGGAAGTTGCAACACGAAGTATCGTTACGCAGTTGCCGAAGTGGAATGCGCCGGAGATAGAGATCCTTCGTTCTGCGTACAACTATGATATCCTGGCAGATCTGATCCAAAAAGTCACAGGAGAACCTTTTGAGGAATATGTACATAAAAATGTATTTCAGCCCTTGGGCATGTTGCACAGTAGCTTCATGAAGCCAGATGATGCGGCTCAGCCCTTTGTGACCACAGATTATCTGGACTATAGCTTCGAAGAGGCTAAAGTCTATCCGTATACACGAACGAACGGCGGTAGCCGGGGGCTGCATGCATCAGTGCAGGATCTATCCAACTGGATGTTGGATATACTGTATAAGGATCGGTTTAACCATCAGTTTTTAGAGACAATTTATAGAAATAGCGAACAAACTGGTGTAGGTTATGGATGGGATATCTTTACAGACGAAAAAGGTGTAGATATCTATGCACAGGAAAGTGAATTTGGGGGATTTGGTAATCATATGATTTTGATACCCTCCAAGAATACGGGTGTATTGATCTTGACGAATATAAACACTGATTTTAATCTGTCTAAAGTAGTGAATACTTTAACATCTTGGTTAGACAATCGGACTTCTCTACGACTGCGAATACCTATACATATCCCTATGGGCATTAAACTTAAAGAAACAGGGCGTGTTGAAGCAGCCTTGCAGGAATATAAATCCCGAAAGCTGAGACAGCTCGAAGAATATGACTTTTCGGAAAAGTCGTTGCTTTTATTAGGGACTAATGTATTGAAGCGTCAAAATAGCGCGTCGCAGGCTATTGAAATCTTTAAATTCTGTACAACAGAATACCCTGGCTCGGCGGAGGCTTATCTTAATCTGGCAGAAGCCTACCTCTACAATAGAGATCTGGTAGCGTGTAGACTAAATATGCAAAAAGCTAATGAAGCTATAGCCAATACGGAAAACCGGGCTAACTTCCTGTGCTATCTACAGGAGCGTATAGACATTTTAGAAGAAAAGAAATAAATAATTATAAAAAATAATATGATTATGAATAACATGATGAAAAATAGATTATTAATGGGACTAATACTTACAGCTCTTTTTTGTAGTTGTACAAAAGGCAATGATAGCAGTACTTTTGTCCCTGGACAAACTGTTAAAAATCCCACTCCACCGCCAACTACAGTACCTACGGAAGGCCCTTTTGTGCATCCCGGCGTATTAAACACGGCGGCGGCCTTAGACTTCATTGCGAATGATACAGGTCCTGCACGTACGGCGGCATACCAAAAAGTAACGGATTGTATCAATAATTACGCATACCCGACTTCTTTTTATGATGTAGTGGTTGTCGGTTCCAATGGTAATACCACCCCCTCAAAAGATCAGATACGTCGAAATGCAGAGCTGGCATATGCTTATGCACTCCGCTTTGCCAGAACGGCAAATGTTGCCGATGCTGAAAAGTGCATCTATATTCTGAATGGGTGGGCTTCCACGTTTAAGAGTTATGCCATTAAAGAGGCGTCAGATAATAAGGATCAACCGTCTCTTGAAACCTCCTGGACAACGCCCACCTTTGTAGCGGCGGCAGAAATTATACGATATTATAGGCCGAAAGGAATCTCGGCAAAGTGGGCGGAGGCTGATATCAAGAAATTTAGTGATTATCTGAGCCTGGTCAAAACTTATATCGATAAGACTCCCAACTATAGGAATAACTGGAATGTGTCGGCCGGATATGCACTCATGACTATCGGCGTATTTCAGAACAACACAAGTATTTATGCACAAGGAATAAGTGTCTTGAATAAGGTGCTGCCGGATGCTATAGGCACCGACGGGACTATGCCTGAATTGTGTGGACGCTCAGATTGTGTACATTACCAGTATGCACTTACAGGCCTTACTTATGCCGCCGAAATAGCGGCTATGCAAGGTGATAATTCTTTATATACCAAATTTCGGATATCTTTAGGGTATGATTTTATGCGAAAGGCGTATAACCGTGCCACAGGATGCAATTTTTGTAATGCAAACAGTCCGATGTACCCGGGTCTGGAGGTGGCGCTGAAATACTTCGGCTCCAGCTCTGCAAGTATCAAATCGCTCAAGGATCAAATGTCGGCACCTATGTATGTACCCAATGACAATACTTTTCTCGGGTTTACAACTTATACACATTATAATGTGAATACGAACTAAAAATTTTATATAAAGAAGTAGAGCAGAATTAAATAAGCTACATCTTATATGGAGCATGGTACACCTATAAATATTTGTATGAAAAACTGGTGGATTTTATGTGTATGCTTAACGGCTTTTCGTTTAAATGGTCAGGCACAGCAGGCGAATGTACGACTTGAAAATGGTCAATTGGAATTGGATTTTAGCGGGGTGGTGTCCGGTAAAGATCCAATCGATCAATATGTTGTCAAAAGATCGAAGGGACGTTTTGGCCAGTACCAGATTATAGGAAAGACCGCAACAACTTGTTTTGTTGACAGGGATATAAAAGGAAATCCGTATGACTATTACTACGATATTGTAGTGGGTGATAGCTCGGTCGCATTATTGGGTATGGAAATCGAATTATTCGGAGAACATACGTTGATCTACAGTGCTACAGATAATAAAACACGGGTGGGCCAGGAGATTAATAAAGTCCATAACAGTATGTTTGGAAAGGAATTTAGCTCACACCGATATGCTATATTATTCAAACCTGGCGATTATCGGGAAGCTGGATTGCTGAATATACCTTTTTATGTGCAGATTGCCGGATTGGGAAAAACACCTTACGATGTTCAGCTTTCAAATCTGCATACCCCGCCTCATTTGGGCAATGGCAATGGTACCTGTACTTTTTGGCGATCAGCCGAGAATCTATCGGTAATAGGTCCGGAAACTTACAAAGAGGAAGAAACGTTCAAATGGGCGGTCTCACAAGCAGCACCTTTACGCCGAATCTATTCGACACGGGTGGTGCGTAATCAATGGGAGAATGGTTGGGTAAGTGGCGGCTATACCGCTGATTGTTATTTTGAAGGGGCTGCTGGTTCGCGACATCAGCAACAGTGGTATACCCGTAATTCGTACCTGAATAAAGGTCGTGGCGAGTTCGAAGAAATAAAATACAATTACTGTTTCCAAGGAGTTGAGTTCGGTCCTACAGTAGACCAAACCACCTATCAGAACAATTGGGATAAGGGAGGCAATGTAACGGTAATTCCAATGACACCCGTTATCCGTGAGAAGCCGTTTTTGTTCATAGATACCGATCAGCGTTATAAAGTATTTAAGCCGGCTCTGAAAAGAAATCATAAAGGCGTGTCTTATACCCGTACGGATATGGGAGAAGGTGAGATCCTGGATTTGCTGAATACATTTTTTGTGGTCAAACCGGGAACAGAAGCCCCGGAAATAAACCGTCAGCTGGCACAAGGCAAACATATACTCTTTACGCCTGGTATGTACGAGCTTTCGGAATGTTTACATATAAGCCATCCGAATACGATTATATTAGGACTGGGGCTAGCGACCTTGATACCAGGAGCAGAAAATAATACGTCAGCCATCGTTGTCGATGACGTCGATGGTGTTACAGTTGCCTCTCTGATGTTTGATGCACATTACAGTTCACATAGCCTGTTACAGGTCGGTGTAGAAAAAACGGATGTGCGGCATGAAGAAAATCCAACGCTATTGGCGGATCTGTTCTTTCGTGTTGGCGGATTTAGGAGTGCTAAAGTGCATGTAGATCAGTCGGTTATTCTGAATAGTAGCGATGTAATTGGCGACCATTTTTGGATATGGCGTGCCGATCATGGTGTACGAGGCAGTGTAGGTTGGAATGTGAATACAACTGCAAACGGGCTGGTGGTAAATGGTGATTATGTAACAATGTATGCTTTATTTAATGAACATTTTCAAGAATATCAAACACTGTGGAGAGGTGAATATGGACGAACCTATTTCTTTCAGTGCGAAAGCCCTTACGATGCACCCGATCAAACCGCCTATATGAGTGAAGGGGGAACTCGCGAAGGATATGCAGCGTATAAAGTCGTCAATGAAGTAAACAATCATGAAGCTTATGCTTTTGGTATATATGACGTATTAACCAATGAGATCATGATTCATAGTTCGGTCGAAGTTCCGGTCAAGGAAGGTGTAAAATTGATAAATATCTGTAACAATAGCTTGTCCAACGGGCCAAATAGAGGCTTTAAATATGTCATCAACAATATCGAAAAAAGCACCTATAACACCTGGCGGGATAATCGCAGATTTGTCGTCAGATTCAGTGGTGAAAACTACCACACCTTAGATTGAAAATACGCATTATTGATATATTGACCTTGTTTATCACTAAAATTTATTATATTAGTTCGTCAAACCTAATATGACAATACGTCTTTAAAATATTTTTAAAGGATTTTTAGGTTGGTTGATATATAGTAGTGCACTAATCAATGATAAGAAACCTGTTGATACCCGTATTATTTATCATAAATTTCGCTGCTGCTACGGCACAATCTGGCGTAGACTCATTATTGCTCGTACTTGATGAAAAGATAAGAAACAGGGATATTTATGTACAACAAAAGGAGCAGAAAATTGCGGAGCTCAAGGTCGCAAGACGGCAAGTAAAAAAGGCATCCGAAAAGCTTTATACGATTAATAATGCCTTATATCAGGAGTATAATAATTATTCTTCGGACTCGGCCATCTATTACCTAAATGCAAATATAGAGATTGCTCTGGCGTTGAAGGATGCCTATAAGGTTAACGAAACACATATTCTATCTGCTTTGCTGTTCGTTAGGTTAGGTATGTACCAGGAAGCGCAGGAATTGTTGGAATCCGTGCAGCAATCCGTACTGGATCAAGAGCAACAATTGAATTTCTATTTAGCTTATCGCGAACTATATGTGGGACTTGGGTTATATAGTCAAAATAGCAGGGGCCGGCACGGCTATTGGGAAAAGACTAAGATCTATGACAATAACGTAAAAAGAATAACGAAGGAGGATAGTGAAGCATATATGCGGAGCACCGAAAAAGCTTTACGACTGGGTAATAAATATGCTGCTGCATTAGAGGTCAACGATCAACGTCTGAAATTGGTTGCACCTTATACGCCGACATATGCATTGGTTACTTTTCACCGCTCGCTGATTTACCGAAAGATGGGAGATATAGAGAAAGAACAAAAATATCTGACACTATCGGCTATTTCGGACGTGCAGCTGGCTATTAGAGATAATGCTTCTATTGTAATATTAGCAGACATACTCGTAAAGCATGGTGACGTGGATCGGGCGTATAGATATATTCGGTTTGCACTGGACAATATCAAAGACTATAATACAAGGATACGTAGCTCGGACGTACTCAATATACAGACTATTATTGATAAGGCTTATCAGGCTAAAAACGAAAAGAAAAATAGGGAGCTGCGGATAGTCTTGTTAGTAGTTTGCATCTTATCGATATTACTGGCTATATCAGTTGTCTATGTCTATAAACAGATGAAAAAGAGTGTTATATTCAGTCGTAAACTGAAGGAAATAAACCAGGAACTTGAATCACTGAATAGCAGGTTGCATGATATGAACAATGAACTCAAAATGCGTAATCTGGAGGTTGCAGAGGCAAATCATATTAAAGAAGAATATATTGCATATTTCTTGGATGAATGCTCTAAATACATTGATAAATTAGACAATTACCGCAAGATGGTCAATAAAAAATTGCAGGACCGGCAATATGACAATTTGAATAAGATTACGCGGGATAATTCGTTGAAGGAAAAGGAATCGAAAGAACTCTTTGTGAATTTTGATACCATGTTTGTCAATTTATTTCCCAATTTTCTGGCTCACTTTAATGCGCTATTGTTGGATGAAGAACGGATCGTGTTGAAGAAGGAAGAAGTCTTGAACCCGGAAATACGTATCTACGCATTGATTAGGTTAGGTATAAGTGATAGCACGAAAATAGCCAATTTCCTGGGTTATTCGGTCAACACCATTTATAACTACCGTACTAAAATGAAAAATAAGGCTAAGGCTGCACGTGAAGATTTCGAATGGCAGGTCAAGCAGATCGGTACATTTAAATAGTAAAAGATGAAGCCTGTTAAGCTACCTCCATTTTAGCTGAATAAAATGGAGGTAGCAACTATTACTTTAACCCATAGAAGGCCGTGGTGCCCATCTATCATAAGGCGTCATGTCGAAATTCTTTACTTCGTCTATAGTTAAGCCAAGAGCTCGTGCTACACCTTCACCATATTCCGGATCGGCTTTGTAACAGTTTCTGATGTGACGGATCTGGATGAACTTCTCGGCACCGCCAACTTGTGCAGCCGTGTTTTTAAAGAGTACTTCGGCTTTGCCATCGGCCTTGATGATGCGGAACAAATCGCCCGGTTGGGTGAAATAATCCTCATCATCGTCCCTGAAATTATGGGCATAGGCTGTTCCCTCCAGTTCTAATGGTGGCTCCTTGGCCTCAGGTTGTTCCTGCCATTCACCATAGCTGTTTGGGTTGTAATGTTTAGCATCGCCGTAATTGCCGTCGACCCGCATTGCGCCGTCACGGTGGAAAGCGTGATAAGGACACCGCGGTTTATTGACCGGAATTTGGTAATGGTTGACGCCTAACCGATAACGCTGGGCATCCCCATAGGAGAACAACCTGCCCTGGAGCATTTTGTCGGGTGAGAAACCGATACCCGGGACGATATTTGTTGGATTGAATGCGGCTTGTTCCACGTCCTGAAAGTAGTTGTCCGGATTTTTGTTTAGTTCAAACTCTCCAACGGGAATAAGAGGGAAATCTTTTTTTGACCATACTTTGGTCAGGTCAAAGGGATGAAAACGGTAGGTCTTGGCTTCCTCTTCTGTCATAATCTGCACGAACATTTTCCATTTTGGGAAGTCATTTCTTTCGATGGCATCGAAAAGATCGCGTTGAGCAGACTCTCTATCCATACCGATAATTTTGGCGGCCTCCTCGTCCGATAGGTTGTCTATACCCTGTTGCGTTCTAAAATGGAATTTTACCCAGTGTCGGACATTGTCCTTATTGATAAAGCTGTACGTATGACTGCCAAAACCGTGCATGTGTCTGTAGCCGTTGGGAATACCCCGGTCGCTCATGACGATGGTCACCTGATGCAAGGATTCGGGCAGTAAGGTCCAGAAATCCCAGTTATTGTTTGCACTGCGTAAGTTCGTCTTCGGATCGCGTTTGACCGCATGGTTGAGGTCGGGAAACTTCATCGGATCGCGGAAAAAGAAGACCGGTGTATTGTTTCCGACCAAGTCCCAGATGCCGTCGTTGGTATA
The DNA here is from genome assembly GCA_040392845.1 of Sphingobacterium sp. GTDB lineage: Bacteria > Bacteroidota > Bacteroidia > Sphingobacteriales > Sphingobacteriaceae > Sphingobacterium. Next base: position 9,902 of record JBEBVG010000107.1, read on the forward strand.
GAATTTTAGGGCAAAGCCTCGAATGTCTCTTTCCGCGTCTGCGGCACCTCTCTCACCGGCCACCGTAGAAAAACGAGCAAACATTTCTGTTTTCTTTCCAATTTCATTGAAAATATCTGCTTTGGTATATCGGGTAATATCGTGTGTCACAGTGAAGGTACCAAAGGCACCTGATCCTTTTGCATGCATTCTCCTTTCGGGAATAACCTCCCTGTCGAAATTTGCCATTTTTTCGAGAAACCAGAAATCCTGCATCAGCAAAGGGCCTCGTGGTCCGGCAGTTTGGGTGTTCTGATTGTCCGGAACCGGAGCACCAGTTTGTCTTGTGAGTTTTGGTTTGTTTTCTTCCATTGCTATTAAGATTAGAATTATACATTACCGAGAATACTGCACCATACTTTAGTTACTACTAACATACGAAAAAAATACAAAAGAATAAATACTTAAAACATTACATCTTTTTTGTCATTTGTATATTAAAAACTATTGTTAAAGATACTGTTTATCATGGCAAGATTCTATCAGCTCCCGAACGATGACCTTTTTCAGCAATTAAAGACAACACCTTCCGGCTTACCAGGTGATAATATTACAGCTTTGCAGAAAGAACACGGTGTTAACATGCTACCGGACGCTAAACAGAAAAGCAAATGGACTATTCTATTGTCACAATTTATGGATGTCATGATTGTTCTTCTGATAATTGCAGCGATCATCTCGTTTGCCGTGGGGGAGCATACCGATGCTTTTGTCATTCTGGCCATTATCATCGGC
>JBEBVG010000108.1:0-10614 GCA_040392845.1 Sphingobacterium sp.
GCAACTTCCGACATGTCCTCCATTAATCTTTTAGACAAATTTCTTCCATCATTCCATTCACCAATAGAAGTTTCTGTAAAGATAAGTTCCTTATCGGGGTTTTGTGCATGTATATCCAGAAGCTCTTCTTTGTTGCCCCCATAATTGTGGTACGCCGCTCCGGCGATGAAAGCCTTTGCTGCAGGATCATTATAAATTTTGATCGGATAATCTTCCTGGTCCGCGATATTATCGTAATTATAGTTGTGGTCAAAGACATAGATTTTTGTATTCAGGTTAGCGTCCTGCAGCTGTGGCCCTAAAGCTCCTTTGATGAAAGCCAGCTGCTCTTGCCAGGACATATACAGGGACGCCGAGTTGCCACGGTTTAATGGTTCGTTCTGTGGTGTGATGGAGGTAATAGATATGCCCTCTGCTTTTAGTGCTTGTATCCACTTAACGAAATACCAGGCATAATCTTGATAGTAGCTCGGGTTGAGCTGTCCTCCTGTCCACGAGTCATAGGGCTGCAGGTCTGTCAGATTGTTGACCTTCATCCATTTTGGTGGTGTCCAGGGAGACCCCATAATTTTGATGTTTGGATTGATTGCTAATATCTCTTTTAAGATGGGGATCACATAATCTTTTTCTTCGGATTGAAGACCAAAATTTTCTTTTCCGGGTGTATCCCAACAGGTATATTCACTTAGCGAGAAGTCCGAGCAACCTATTGCAATACGGACGTAGCTCATGCCAATACCGTCTTTGTCGGAGAATGTTTCCGTTAAAAATTTAGTGCGGTCATTTTTATCCATTTTCATCAGATTGTAGCAAGTCGAACCCGTGATAGCAGCGCCAAATCCTTCCATAGTTTGGAATTCCGTAGTTGGCTCCAAGGTGATGGTATTCGGCGACATGTTCGATTTCGTACTAAAATCGACATATGTTTTATAGAAATCATACGAACGTGTATTCGTCGTCACATACAAAGCCACATCTCCACTCGTTTTTGTGTCAGTACCGGATGACGGCGTATAGCTGTCGCGGTTGCAAGCGGCAGTGGCTAACAAGCACGATACAAATAATGCATAAATCATATTTTTATTTTTTACGGTTTTCATAATACTTATAGTCTAATTGTTAATATCCGGGATTCTGAACCAAGTTGGGATTCTGATCAATGGCCGATTGTGGCACCGGTAGTCGATAAGAATTGGATGTAAAAGGATAAACCTGTGCTTTCCGGCCACTGTCTTTCGCATATACGGCGTTCATGACTTCTTCCACCTTATCCATACGTACTAAATCAAACCAACGTTGGCCCTCGAAAGCAAGTTCAAGTCTTCTTTCCTTCAATAAAGCCGTTATCATTGCGTCCTTATTGGTTCGTGTTGCATTTGGCAATACAGGAAGGTCTACGCGGTCGCGGATGCGGTCAATAATCTTGGCCGCTTCCTCCAGGTTCATGTTAGGTCCCATAATCAAGGCTTCCGCTTTTAGTAATAATATATCAGCATAGCGAAGTTTAATAATGCTATTGAAAGCAGACCGCAATTTGAACATAAACGGGTAGTGGGAGGCCGGGTAGTAGTTGGACCATCCGGCTACATAGTAAACAACAGATTCATTAAATCTGATCTGATCGTTTTCATTTTGAAACGTTTGGATAAGATCACGGGAAGGTGTTACCCATTTTGCCCAGGTAAACTGAGTGTCGTAATTGGCCAAATCTCGACCAAACATCCAGCTTGCCCAATTGCCACTTCCCGGAAGAAACTGTGCTTCAAGAATAGATTCGACGGTATTGCGGGCCTTAGCATCTGTATGTGCCTCATTGGTGCCAAATAAATCACTGTAGTCATCTACCAAGTCAAATCCATCGGCCGCCAACTCATCCGCGTATTGGATTACTTTACTGTAATCACGTCGTGGTTTTTCGGCGTACACTTTTGCAAGCAACGCCTTGGCAACTGATTTGGAAAATAAGGTTTTATCGGCAGGATCATTATCCGGTGCATACTGCAAGGCTTCTATACAATCCTTAATAATCTGTTCATAGGCTTCTTCCTCCGTGGCTTGCGTTGGGAAATAGTCATCATATACGTCTTCGATATTTTCGGCAGTAATATCGTCAGCTACGGTCGTAACTACCGGAATCGCACCATATATGCGCACCATGTCAAACATCACCAAGGCGCGGAAGATTTTCCCTTGCGCTTTGATGGTATTGATTTCAGTTGGCGAAAGAGAATTGTCGGCTACGCTATCCACATAGACAATTAACCTATTAGCTCTTCCTATATCTTCGAGGTATCTACGCCAATCCCGGTTTATCACGGAATTGGAACCTTCGATGGAATTATTTTCAAAAGGCAGTACTTCGGCGCCGGTAGTCCCTGCATAGGCGTTGTCTGCATGTGACTCAGCGATAAGTAATAAATCGACATACCAATGTTCCTGCCTATCACGCATCTGTTGATATAAAAATGTCAGGTAGTTCTCTACAGTCACTCTATCTTTGAAGACGATTTCTTCGCCCTCTTCATTGACACCTTCCGTGACATCGGAATACGTATCCAACGGATCTCGTACCAGCGAACAGGAAGATGCGGTTAGGCTAATTAGCCCGATCATTATCAGTAATTTATTGAAAGTTTTCATAATGTGCATAGCTTAAAATCCAAGATTAATTCCGACAACAAAAGAGCGACTGTGCGGATATGTCCCCCAATCTATTCCTTGTACTGCTCCGCTGTTTCCCCATTGATTGACCTCCGGATCCATACCTGTATATTTGGTCAGCGTCAATAAATTGCTCGCTGATAAGTAAGGTTGTATACGTGTCACCCCAAGTCTTTTTAACTTCTCTACCGAAAAATTATAAGCCAGCGAAATATTCTTCAGCCTTAAATAGCTACCATCTTCAACAAAGTAGGTGGAATTACGCATAATAAAATTAGCTTTCGGAACATCCGTAATCTGACCCGGGATTTGCCATCTGTCGAGCACACGGGTAGTTTGGTTTTTACCATCATACATTCCTTCGGTTTCCATCCGGCTGGCATTGAAGATATCGTTCCCTTGGCTACCTTGGATGAATATGCTGAGATCAAAGTTTTTCCAGGAAAAATTATTGGTCATACCGTAGGTAAATTTTGGATTAGGGTCGCCGATGTAGGTACGATCTGAAGAAGATATGACTCCATCTGTATTCAGATCACGATACATCAATTCCCCTGTTTCCGGGTCTACACCGTCGCTGATATAACCGAAGAATCCACCAAGCGGCCTGCCCGGTTCGTTCCGCACGACCGGATCATTTACGGTCTCGCTCGTTACAGCTGTGCTGTAGATTTGTTGGAGGGCCAGTTTATCCAGTTTATTCCGGTTAAAGGAGATGTTGAAATCCGTATCCCAAACGAAATTGTTTCGCAGATTTTTGGAACTCACAGCGAATTCAAAACCCTTATTTGTCATTTCCCCTTCGTTCCGCACGATAGAAGAAGCCGTTTGTCCTTCCGGCAGACTGACATACATGAGCATATCCGTTGTCTTTTTGTGATAGTAATCCATAGCCACTGTTAGCCGGTTATTAAACGTGGTGACATCAATACCCACATTCGATTGTGTAGTGGTTTCCCACTTGAGGTCACGTGTACGAAGATTGCTCGGGCTGATACTCGGCACAGCATTAGCATTCCCTTCTTCGTACCAGGGGATACGGCTGATTGAATACCGTTGCAAGAACGCATAATCTCCGATGCCCGATTGATTACCTGTTTGTCCCCAACCGCCACGTATTTTTAAGTCATTGATCCATGTGACTTCTTGCATAAACGATTCAGAAGAAACACGCCAGGCTGCCGATAGAGAAGGGAAATACCCCCAACGTAGATCAGGATGAATTTTGGAAGATCCATCAGCACGTAGGTTCGCCGTCAGTAGATATCGGCTGTCGAAGTTGTACATGGCACGGGCGAAATAGGACATGATACCCCACTCGGAGGCCCCTGAGCCTGTGCCGTCCCAGGAAATTCTATTCGCTGCATTCAAGGTTTGTATAAGGTCGTTTCTGTAATGTGACCCATAAATATAACTGTTGGTATACTTGGAGTCTGTCCAGGAGCTACCAACCATAGTTTCCAGATTGTGCCGATCAAAGTTAGTCTTATAAGTAAGTATATTATCCCATGTCAATACTGTATTCATGTTTCGTGTATCCGACCCTTCGCCAAATTGATTACGTCCCCAAGCAGTTGATATAGGATCCAGAAAAGTTGTATTCATTGCGTTCCTGCGATCCAGAGCAAAAGACGATTTTAGATTCAGACTGGGAAGGAAAGTAATTAAAGCGCTTCCTGCAGCCAGCAATCTGTTTTCCCGATATTTGTTATTGGCACTACGTGCAAGGTTTTCAAGTGGGCTGGTAATGTTAGAAATGCCGAAGAAGTTGTTGTAATATTGACCAGGATTACTTTCGTTCCATATTGGTGCATACGTAGGTGTGTTGACGACAGACAAAACGACGCCGCCACGATTGGCTCCAGTACCAGTAGAGACACCGTTGTTGTTATAATCCGAATAGTTAATATTCGCATTTACCGTTAGCCAGGGTCTTACCTTATTTTCAATGTTCGCCCGAAAATTATACCTTTTGAAGAAAGCCGCATTCAGCACTCCTTTTTCGTTGACATATCCGCCTGATAAGTAATATTTAAGTTTTTCCGTTCCGTCAGATATAGAAAGCTGATAGTTTTCAAGCCTTCCGGTTTGATAGGCCTCTTTAAACCAATCGGTTTGATCAGTCAAGCTCTCGGGAAGATTGATCATCCCGATTTCCTTTTGCAATTCCCTGTATTGCTCCGTATTGAGCACCTGAAAGGAATTGTCAACGATGTTATGAGTTAGCTGTCCATTTAAACTGATTCGTGCCTGGCCGGTTGTGCCCGATTTTGTTGTAATAAGAACCACTCCATTGGCGGCCCTTGATCCATAGATAGCCGCTGAAGAAGCATCTTTCAAAATCTGAATATCCGATATATCATTGGGCGATAAGAATTTAATGTTATCTACCGGTACACCATCTACAACATACAAAGGGTCGTTGCTGCCATTAAAAGAAGTTGTTCCCCGAACGCGGATAGACATTTCTCCACCGGGTGTACCACTGGGCTGCATGACCGATACACCGGCTGCTCTTCCCTGAAGTGCCTGGCCGACATTGACGATAGGGCGCTGTTCCAAATCCTCCGTTGAGACAGAGGAAATAGCAGTTGTAACATCTCCACGCCTCACAGAGCCGTAACCTATCACGATGACATCTTCAAGTACATTTTCAGTCGGCTCCAACGCGATGGTCAGGAATACCGATCCGGCTGGCATCTCTTGAGAGGTATAACCCACATATTGAAAAACCAGTGTTGCGTCTGCCGGAGCCGATAACGTAAAGCGGCCTTCAACATCCGTTGTCGTACCGTTTGTTGTTCCTTTTTGATATACAGACACACCTATTAAAGGTTCCTGTGTCCTTGCATCCATCACGCGTCCACTAATCGGATTAGTAGACTGTGCCGACAAATGGATACTGAGGATCATTTGCCACACAAAGAGGAAATACAATTTGTTTTTAAATTTTAAAAAGATCATAGGACTCTTAGCATTAGTTTATAAAATGATGATTAGTGTGTTTTCTCCTGAAATGGACGAGTTGTCCTCAGGAATAGCACACTTCAAAAGTACTCTTAGACTTTATCAAATACTACGGTAGGTCGCTAAAAAGTACTATGATGTGAAAATAATAATATGGTAATGAGTGTGTTATACTGTAGTATGAGTCTTAAAAAGTACTAAGAAAATAGCGTTAGTGTAATATATTAACGCTCCAATACAGCAATTTGTTTAACTTTATCTTCGAACTCTGCTCGCGATACAGCAGCTTTATTGCGTACCTTCGTCCGGTAATTATAGACGGTTCGTAGAGAATAGCGCAAGAAGCTGGCAATCTTTACGCTATCGTCTACACCCAACCGGATGAGAGCAAAGATGCGCAATTCCGTATTGAGCAATTCGCCCTTTTTGGGATATATCTGTTCGTCTTCTTTGAGCAGGCTATTGAAGTCCTCTACAAAGGAAGGATAAAGATTGAGGAATATACTATCGAAATTATGGTAAAGCTCGATGACTTCCTGTTCGACTACTGTCGTCGATTTGAGTTGATCAATCAAGGCGGGTATCTGATTGTTTGAGGCCTTCTTTAATAACACCTTCCTGATGTTGTCTATTTTCTCGATATACGACGAACACATATCGAAGAACTGTGCGATGTACTCTTCTTTGATATGATTAGCTTCAGACAGGTCGATATTACTTTTGTTAATTTGTTGATTGAGACCAATCAGCTGGCTGTTCGTGGTCGAAAGCTCGCGCTTTATTTTGTTTAATCTTTTTACCTGTTTGTAGATGATCGCTATGCCGATGATTAATATCAACGACAATAGACTGATTAGATAGAGGTTAAGGATAAGCTTTTTATTTTGATTGCTGATCTGCTTCTGATAAGCAGCATTTATAATCGGGTAGAAGGAAGTACCCTCAATGATCCGATATCGTACATTGCAGAACATGGCGTCATCGATAGCTTTCTCGATCAAAAGGAAGGCACGATCGACGTCGCCCAGCTCGTAGTAGGTCAGCGCCAGATCCTGAAGGGACGCATTGTCTTTATTCGCCAGCTCCATATCGGCACATGCCGACAGTGTATAATAATATTTCTGTAAATCGATATCTTTCTCCTGCCTGTAGATTAATCCCAGGAAATAAGTGATGATAGCTTTTTGTTCCAAATCAGCACTGTTTTCCTTTAGTAGAGCTGTAAATAGCTTCTTTGCTTGTGTTCTGTCACCCTGAAAAAGTATTTTTGTTGCATATGATAGGCGGTAGGCGAGAGAAGAATTGTCCAGGACGCTCAATAAGGAATCTCTATATTCTTCACTTTTTTGGTAAAAGGAAGCATTGTTGTTACTCTGTCCATAATGGCTGTAAAAGGAACTGTAGGTGTCGAAATATTTGGGGAGTAGGCCGGGAGGTAGGTCATGCTTTGTAATGGTATACAGAAGATCACGTGCTTCGATATAACGACCTATGGTTGAATAGATGCCGACAAGATCGAGGTTTACCATAGTACGGATCGAATCGGATAGGGAGGAGGCTATATCCTTACATTTAGTAATGTAATTTAATGCCGAATCACTTTGGAATTTTTTATATACCTGAAAAAGTTCATAGTTTTTTTCGAAATATCTTGTTCGATCAGAAAGGTTGCGTTGTGCTTCATCCTTAATTTTTTTGATGAAATCTTCTCTCTTCTTGTGGTAATAATCGCTGTTTTGGAGTAGCTCATCCAGGTGGCTTTCTATATCTTGCATATTCTGACGACTTTGAGCCACGACCGCAACCATAAAAAGAGGCATGCACACAAGAAGGATATATTTTCGCATAATTGGGTTCTTGGGTATAAATATCGCAATTTTTTGGTAAGAATAGTCAGCTTGACGGGACTTTTTTGGAAACGATCCGTAGAAGGTGTTCTATTTGAATTATTACATTAAATAGATAGCTTATACCAGGCTTAACTATTATTTATGCTTATTTTTGTAAAACTAAGGATAGAAGAATTAAATATGGAAAAAAACGATCTGAAATGGCCCGGTGAATTTCAAAGTGCTCTTAACGGCAAATGCCCGCGTTGTCGTACAGGTGATATGTTTGAAGGTCCCCTGTTGAGTTTAAGCTCAAAAAAGATGAAGCGTGTTTGTCCGTGTTGTGATTTGAAGTTTGAGAAGGAGCCCGGCTATTTTTATGTTGCGATGTATGTAAGTTATGTTTTCGTCGTTGCACAGCTAGTCACAGCCTGTGTCGGAACCTATATTTTAACGAAGAATTTAGAGTCGCCCTGGCTCTACTTGACTGTTGCTGTTTCGGTAACGGTTTTACTTGCACCTTTCAATTATAGATATTCACGGATTGTGCTATTGTATTGGATGACACCACAATTCAAATTTAAGCCGGAATGGTTTAAACGGTGTATGGAACGAATGAGTTAAGAGATATATTATTTTGTATATTTAAGCCATGAAAGTAGCCGTTTTCTCTAGTCAGCCGTACGATAAAAAATTCTTTGAAAAGGAAAATGCTTCCAAAAGAATTGATTTTATTTTTTATGACACACACTTAGGTCCACACATTGTTCAGGCGGTAGAGCCTGTTGATGCTGTATGTGTCTTTGTCAATGACCGTGTCAATAGAGAAGTTATACAAACCTTAGCAGAAAAGGGAGTTCGGGTTATCGCGTTGAGATGTGCGGGATTTAATAATGTGGATCTGGCTGCCGCTAAAGAGTTCGGCGTGGCTGTATGTCGTGTGCCTGCCTACTCTCCTGAGGCGGTAGCAGAACATACGATGGCGATGTTACTGACGCTCAACCGAAAGACCCACAAAGCTTACAATCGTGTACGGGAGCAAAATTTTTCCTTAAACGGTTTATTGGGATTTAATTTACATGGGCGTACTATTGGGGTAGTAGGAACAGGAAAAATAGGTAAAGCTTTTGCGCATATAGCTATGGGATTTGGTTGTCGAATAATAGCTTATGATATCTATGAAGATCAGGATCTTATTCATAAGGGCGTACAATATGTATCTTTGGAACAACTGTATCGCCAAGCCGATATTATATCTTTACACTGCCCTCTGACACCGGAGAATAAACACATGATCAATGCACAGACTTTGTCCCTGATGAAGGAAGGTGTAATAATCATAAATACCAGCCGTGGTACATTAGTGGATACTGCAGCAGCTATTGAGGCGCTCAAAACACGTAAGCTGGGCGGGTTGGCTATTGATGTATATGAGCAGGAAGAAAAGATATTCTTTAAAGACTTGAGTGAAGACATCATTGAAGACGATACATTGCAACGATTGATGAGTTTCCCAAACGTATTGATTACGGCACACCAGGCATTTTTTACCGATGAGGCATTAACCCAGATCGCCAAGGTGACGCTACAGAATATAGAAGAGCTGGTGTTGAATAAACCTTTGTCCACTCCTAATGCCTTGCTGACAGCGTAAGGAAGAGGGGTTGGTGAGACTGCAATACATTATTTATATGTTTCCTGTCCAGTCTCGATTGTGAATTGCTTTCGTCCTTTGGTTTACTGATATTTACAACAACGCTACAAGCTAACAATAAGGATTATTCCGTTGTGAAAACATTTAGCGCCTCGACTATCTTCGGGGCTTTTTTATGACTTCCGCTCAAGTTACAATACACAATCCTACCTCACCAACCACTTTACCGGATCAGTCCACCGGCTGTGTCCATGCTTATTCCTTGCACTGACTCTGAAATAAATGTATTGGCCCGGTGTAAATCCACCTTGGTATGCTGTGAAGGAGCGTGTCGTTGTACTTATCTCTCCCCATCGCGGCCTTCCATGACTATCTACCTTAGTCGCAAAGCAATAGTCATACAGCATATCCCGTCCAACGGGTTTAAATCCAAATGCGACTTCGCCACTTTTTTGACCATCTTTGACAAAGGCACCGGTGGGTATGTCCGGGATTGTACCTCTCTTTTTTCTCGCTAGGACAGGAAATCCCGAACTATACAACTTGGCAAGATCTCCGTCACTAACCACGTTTATGTAGAATGCCATTTTCTGAAGGATATCGGATAATCTTTGCTTGCTTTCGCGTTTTAATGTCGCTTTTTCCCGGTTTCTTCCCCTGGCATCAATTACTTTCTGGTAATAGTCTGTGTATGCCTCTTCTAATTCGGAGAGTGGAGGTGTCGGTTGTGTAAAGATATTCGACTCCTTCATGCATTGGATAATCTGTGCGGCAGCAACAACTAGCTTTTCATCCGAATACCGAAAAAAATTAGCCTTGGCGCGTATATACTTCATAACATTTTATCTGTTTGGTCATCAATGGGAGAGCTGTGATTTACTGTAGCTATCACTGGTGGTAAATGATAAAGTTAATTCTTTTATTGGATTTCATACAAAACGAAGCAGGCTTTCCCTCTTAGGCTATTGCTTTAATACTGAACCGATATGTCATCATTGCAGCAGCACAACGAACCGTGTCGCCGTGTTATGCCGATACGATGTTGGATTTATGCATTATACCAAACGCAGGTGCATATATAAGGTAGTGTTTAGCTTTCATAACAGACACATTCTCCATCAACGTAACCTATTTTTGCATTGTCACGTACCATTATGACAGCGCCACAACCGTCTTTTACAACGTGCTGAACACATTGTACATTGTCTTAATGTATATTTACAACAATAGATTGCTACGTAACATGCTCAGAAGGAAATAATATCTGCTGTTATTTGATAATTACTGTAATATAACGAAAGTTGTTTCCGCGGCATCGCATGTATTCCACGTATCCGTTTCTGTTGCTGCCGGATCAATGTTAACTGTAGTCGATATGATTCGTTTTATTAGTGTCATCACAAGTCATGACATTGCTATAATGTGTTATTACATCGTTATAAAGCATGATTACATCGTTATAATGTATAAATTCTGCATCACAGGGTGTCCATGCAACGGTCT
>JBEBVG010000109.1:0-10518 GCA_040392845.1 Sphingobacterium sp.
GGCTACTTGAGTAGAAGTGCTGAACATTGTACTTCTACTTTTATCCAATTTTCTCCCAAAAACCCTGTTTTTACTATAAACAAGTGAGATTGCTGAATGGAAATGTTAGGTTCGAAAAGTTGAACCTTGAAATTTTTTTTAGCAGATATAATGCGGATTATTATTTTCTAGAAGCTCTACTAAGATATAAAAGTTCTGAATTAAATTTAATTCAGAACTTTTATCCGGCTATTCTGTTCTTTTAATAGTCAAAAAATTAAAAATTGTTATGAAAGCTATAAAACATTTGAAAAATCTAATTGAAATTAATAACGACCGTACAGCTGGATTTAAGAAAGCACTGGAGGACCTGGAACCGGTAAATGCTGACCTGAATGTTATCTTCACCGAAGCAGCTGCAGAAAGTGAACGTTTTGCACAAGAGCTTGTGACATACGCCGAACAATATGGCGAGGAAGTAGATGAAGATAATGAAAGTGTGGCAGGGGCTATTCATCGCGCCTGGATAGATGTAAAAGCGCTGTTTGGTGGAAAAGATCGAAAGAGTATTCTGGAAGAAGCCGAGCGAGGCGAAGATGCTATCAAGGCAGCGTATAAGAAGGTGCTGGACAGCAGCGATTTGACCGGACAAGTATTGGAAACAGTTCTCAACCAAGCTGCCCGTATCAGGGCCTCGCATGATAAAATTAAGGCGTTACGCGATAGTGCCCAATAAGGGACAGGGTTTGTTTACAACGTTAATGTTCGACAATTAAGGTCGTATCAAGGTACTCGTTGCTTTAATACGACCTTTTTGTTACCTGATTTATCCTGATAAATGATGAAAGTAGCAACATAATATTTTCTATATCTTGTATCTTTACCGTTAGTCAGCAGATATTAAAAGAATAATATTATGGATAATAAACTCAATAAGATTGTTGTACTAGACGGATATACCCTAAATCCCGGAGATCTGGACTGGGCTGCCCTGAATGCTATGGGCAATGTTGTCATCCATGACCGTACATCTGAAGAGCAGGTGATTGAGCGGGCGGAAGGTGCTGATGCCCTATTGACAAACAAAGTACCAATAGGCCGTGAGACCATGGATGCCTTGCCAAATCTAAAATATATAGGTGTGATGGCAACAGGCTATAATATTATTGATGTCGATCGGGCAAAGGAAAAGGGTATCGTAGTAACCAATGTTCCCGGATACAGCACCTCTTCGGTAGTCCAGTTGACTTTTGCCCTATTGTTGGAACTATGTTTCAGAGTACAGCGTCATAGCGATGCCGTAAAAAAGGGAAAATGGTCGATAAGTCCGGATTTCTGTTTCTGGGATTACCCCCTTGTAGAGCTATCCGGTAAGAAATTAGGAATCGTTGGATTAGGTGCCATCGGGCAAAAGGTAGCTGATGTAGCAAGTGCTTTTGAGATGGAGGTGTTGGCTTTCAGTCGTACGCAGACGGATCAGTCACATAGGCATAATTTCCGCTGGATTTCATTAGACGAATTGTTCAGCGAATCGGATGTGATCACATTGCATTGTCCCTTGACAGAATCAACGGCTAATATTGTCAATCGGACATCGTTAGCACGCATGAAGTCATCTGCTATATTGATTAACACGTCGAGAGGCGGACTAGTGGATGCACAAGATTTAGCGGACGCCCTGAATACAGGACAGATTAGTGCAGCAGGAGTCGATGTCCTCAAGGAAGAGCCTCCTGTTGCAGATCATCCCCTGCTTACCGCAGATAACTGTTTGATTACGCCACATATCGCGTGGGCGACACGCGAATCGAGAGTTCGTCTAATGGCAACAGTGGTGAGCAACTTTAAAGCATTTATGGAGGGAAATCCAATCCATACGGTATAAGAGCTGCGTTAAAAAATCGCGTAAGTAGATTCATTCCGGTTTTAAAATAATATCAGGCACCTGTTTTATCAAATTGCCCAGATCTTCCATGGTCAAACTAGCATGAGCTTTTATCCGTTCCTGATAGCCGGGTATTCCCGAGCAAATAATATCATGGGCAATAAACTCACACGGTGCATTGATACCATCCTCCGTATTCCAGATCTCCTCAATATGGTCCAGACGTTTTGTGGTATTGGAATAACCTCTGCTTTTCAATTCGTTTTCTAAATCATACTTCCCGATGCGGGCATTGATATGGATATTTTTCTCTTTTAACCGAACTTCCGGAAAATAATCGGTAGTCGCTGCGGTAATATAGTTATCCAGCGTATTTATTGTTGTTGCAGCAGGAGTAAACTGCCAGTACAATAAAGGGATTTTTCCGTGTGACAATTCATATTTCGGATGTGATATCAGGTATTCATTGAGCACCACCCCATTCGCCGCAATACCATTCTTTTTTAGATACGCTAAGGAAAGGTTGACCGCCAGGTTATACATATGTCCCATATCCGATGGAGCGATTAGTGTGTACGGTTTCGCTTTCGTATCCTTACAGATGGTCGTGGAGAATGTCTTTATTTGATGATCAATAATACCACTTTCCCAATCCGCCAGAAACTTTCCTTCTTCCAATTCATTTTCGTCATAATCCTTTAGGTGTGACGACAAAGAGGCAATGTCGAATGGAGAACCGCTTTGTGTATAAAGGATATAAAGTGAGCCATCGGAATATTCCTCCTGTTGTTGACCCGATCCTTTCAATTTACGGCAAAAGGATTCACTGTGAACGTCTTGTCCTATACCGGCTATTATCACATTTTTTACCTGGTGATCACTTATGAATTCCTTGTATTCTTTCGGTATATCAAGCATTTTTATCCACGCCACCCCCACATCGTCCATAGAAGCATCGTAACCTAACGTCGCGTATGAAGGATATCCATTCGCCGTGGAATAATTCAATATAGATTCTATTTCTTTAATAGCATTGACAGACACTAGAAAATGTAGGGGGAGAACAACAGCATTTAACGTTGCCGACAAATACGGAATTACCGGAACGCCTGTGGAAATGATAACCGTCTCTATTGGTGTTGTTTTACCTAAATTTTCATTATAAAGCGAAATGGTTTTATCGATGGAAGACACTAAAAAGTCGGGAGTGCCCCACACCGGATTAGGCCCACCACCTGGGCCTATTTTCCAAGTATGGCTGATTGCGCCGCATAAATCGGTCAATGACTTCTGAACAGCATATTCCGCACTCATTCCCCCGTCGAGCGTAAATACATTCAAGCCTTCGTGTTTCGTCTTTTCGATGTCATAAGTCGTTATCATTGTACTGTCTACGATGCGGAAATAACTCGAATAAGTGGTTTTTCCGGTATTGTCCTCTTTCAGATAAATGCCAATAGCGTGACGAGGTGCGTCAGCCGGGACGACCCACTGCCGCTGCGTTCCGATCTCCGCGACGACGGGTTCTCCTTTTATGGTGATATCCCGCAACTGTATCTTCACCGGCGACGTGTTATGTTCGACGGAAAAGAAGATGGTATCCCCCGCCCGGTAGGTAAGCCGATCTGTTCGAACATCGAAAGCCAAAAGATGCGCTGGGTTATAACATATGAAGACCAAAATAATGATGATAGTTTTTCTCATGATATGTATTTTAAGGTATAAAACACCCTGCTCCCCCTATGATACTAGGGGAAGGACAGGTGTTTTTGCGGTATAAAAATTAATATTTTAGAAAGTGTAAGCCTTGCGCACTGTTGCCTACATTTCCACAGATCGTTTCCAGCTCTCCCACGGTAAGTGCATGACTCTGCCTATGCTTCTGTTGATAGGCTTCGACGCCTATGATATTGGTGATAACCCAAGCATATACTTCGCAGAAAGAGTTCCCATTGCCCGTCCAGACGTCATGCGATGTTTCACGCATGCTGATGTTGCCGGTCACCCCGTAGTTCTGAAGAATAGATTTAAGTTCATTTTTCCCATAATTCGAATTGAGATAAAATTCTCTCGTTTTCAGCACGTCGGGTGTTATATCCGGATAGTAACTGGTAATCGTATTGGCCAGATAACCGTTGAAGATACGATCGACTGTTGACTGCGTGGGTACAAACTGCCAATATAGCAATGGTATCCTGCCAACTGTTATTTCAAATTGAGGATTGGACGTCAGATACTCGTTTAAAATCACAGCATCTACAGTAACTTTATCCAGGACACTGCCGTTTTTTTTCAGGTATGCCAGCGACAGGTGCGACGCTACATCGTAGATATGGATCATATCGCCAAAAGCCGTGACCCCGTAGACGTCAGCGGAGGTATTATTTTTAATGCCTGCGGTTATCCCACTGATCTGTTTGTTCGCTAAACCACTTTCCCAATCTGGTATATGTGTTTCGGCTTCCATCGCCGTCAGGTCATAATCATTAATACGTTTTTTCAGGTTCTGAACATCAGCTTCCGAACCATGTCCGGTATATTGCATATAAACGGAACCTGCACCAAATTCGCCCGAAGGGTTGTCCCTGATCACTTTTTTAGCCCATGTTTCGCCCAATACATTCTCCTCGACACCCCAGAGGATAACTTCTTCCACTTGATGATCTTCTATAAATTTTCGATATTCCTCCGGCAGATCAAGTAGTTTTATCCAGGCTACAGCCGGGTCAGGCATAGAGCCATCGTAACCCAATGTCGCATAGCTCGCGCATACGTGCCTGTTGGAATAATCCATAATGGCCTCTACCTCCGCCACACTATTGATTGAGGCCAGAAAGTGAACAGGTAGGTAAGCCGCATGCATTGCCGTCGCGATGTAGGGAACAGAAGGGACTCCGGTACCCAGTACGACCGTTTTCAGCTTCACTTTATCACCTCCAAGCACCGCGTTGTACATGTCCACGGTTTTCTTCAGCGAAAGCTGTAGGAAATCCGGGCTTGCCCACACGGGATAAGGACCATTGTTGTTTTCTGTAAACCAAGTATGCGATATTCCTGTGCCCAACGACGTCAACGCCTTCTCTACACCGTATTCAGCACTCATTCCACCCGTCAATTTATAGATTGGAAGGCCCTGATAGTTATCCGTGTCGATTTTATAGGTAAACAATGTATTGTCATCGATAATACGGAAGAAAGTGCCAAACTCAGACGTTATGGTTCCATCCTCGAATATGTATTCTACAAATACACCACACGCTGTTTTTACCGGAATGTTTGCGGCTATCGTGAAGAAAGCAGGCGCGTCTACGGATGCCGCATTTCCCGGTTCGATCACGACATTTTCAGCCACGGTCCGCGATGCACCCAGCACACGTAGTTGATCTGTTTTGTCCGTCAGATCCTTTACAGTAAGCCGCACTTCCCTAATTTCCAGTATGGCATTGCTCGTTGGGTTATCGATCGTAAAAGAACAAGATACATTTTCTCCTGTCTTATACATTGTTTTATCCGTTTCGATGTGCGTGAGGCTTTTTGCTTCCGTCTTAAAATCTCCGTCCACAACAACATCATCCTTACAGCTACTAGCGAAGAACATCAGCAAGGAGCAGAGCATCATGATTGTAATACGATTAAATTTCATATGTATTGTATTCATCGGTTAATGTTTTATTATCGTCAGATGTGAGAGGCCTGCATCGTTAAAATCAGATTCCGTCAACGGTACCCCAGGGCCTATTTCTACGGTGCTTAACTTCTTCAGTTTTTTCAATACCGTAAGATCTGCCTGTGGATCAATCGCCAGTCCCGTATCGAACAAGTCTTCTCCTCGCCTGATCGTCAGCGTTTCCAGATTGGTAAATGGAAGCAAATCAAGCAATGATTTGGCTTCGCCATACAACGTGAATGCCGTATCGTTTTCTATATCTTGGTTTTTAGGCATATTTGTTGGATCCGCCCAACTGTTCCACCAATCAATAAACTCTACCCGAAAAGGACTTGTGACCCATCCCGGGTCGACAGACGGACCCTTTATTTCGGCATAACTCTTGGATAGCGACATCTTAAAAGCCCGGTCATTGAACAATGGAACATTTTCGGGCCTGCCTAGTTGGGTCGCCTTTACATAATAATCAGACAATGCATTTGTTACGATCTGTATTGTTTTCACGCCGCTGCTTTCTCCCGTTTTAGTCAATAATTCTACGCGGACTGCCGTGGTAGAGCTGTAAGGAAGGTTGGCTATGTAAGAACTTTTTCCCGGGGCAAATAAGTCAGTGACTTCAATCCCATCCTTATCTGTATAAGATACTTTTATCTTGTCCACAATGGATTCAGGGAAGGTCCATTGCAAAACCGCAGAAGTAGCACTGGTTACGCCTTGTTTCATAGCTAAAGGTATACCACTGATATCCACATCTGAAGCGGAGATCACATGTTGTTTGGAGTAGTTCCAATAATCTCCGCTATTGTTGGTTTTACCGAGCGCTCGCAGGTAATATACGGTGTTGGGTTCCAGATAAATAGTTTCTGTAAATGTTCCGGTTTTTGCCGTCAGCCCCGTTGTTATACGTTTGTACGTTTTTGCAGATTCCGTTTCATTCATTGCTGTACGAAATCCCGGGAAGCGATCGGTTCCATATACGATGCCAATGTCACTACTGGTCGCGTAAGGGTTATATACTTCATACGCATAGGTCACCTCGGCAGCGATCCCAAACTTGAGTTCAATATTTTTTATCGTCAGGCTGATATTCGGTGTTACCGTCAGATTCATCTGCTTCATCCCCTTGATATCACCAAATATGGTGTCTTGCTGATAGAATGGACCCTCTGCCCAGATCTTATACTTCGACGGGTAGACCTTCGTATTTTTATATTCACCCGACGGTAAAATATTGTAAACCAAAGGTTGGGCGACCTCGCCATAGGCCATGTCTAACAATTTAATCTTTGCTCCGTAATATTCCGTGGAGACCGTGTCGCCGGTCAACTTATCGATGAGGATACCCTCATAACCGCCTGTCAGGTCGTCCATACGATCGTCCAGCTCACAACCGGAAAAGCTGAAAACCGATAAAAGGCAAAGCAAGCTGATGCTTGTATAGATATAATTCATTTTCATCATTATTTGTTTTTAGGTAAATAATTACTCCCAACCTATATTTTGCGTTATCCCCGGATTTTGGCTGGTCGGGATAGGGCTGTAATAATCCCTTTCCTCGAACCATTTTACGCGTGTGGCTAACGCAGGCGCATCCGCTATTTCCAAGGTGTAAAATACCTGCGCCGGTGATACAGTTTCATCGATGTTCAGTACAGGGTGCAAAGCTTTTAATGTACTGTTGTGCATCTGCGTTCCTATCCGCCAGCGCTTCAGATCCCAATACCGGAAACCTTCATACAGTAGATCAATCCGCCGTTCATGCCGCACGGATGTGACGGTAAGTGTTTTTGGCGGCAAACCTCCATGGGTAGCACGCAGTTGGTCAAACTCAGCCTGCGCTGACATCATATATTGCGGTTCACCCAAATTGGCTAGTTCTATAGCCGCTTCGGCAAAATTCAATACCACTTCTCCATATCGCAATACCACCGCATCCTGATCATTCTCATGATTGAGGTAGTCTTCCTGCCGCTTTACGCCATACAGCGTTTTCTTTAAGAAAAAGCCGAAATTTGTTGTTCCTGCACCGGAGTTGTTGAAAAAGATACCATCAACTCCACTTTTCATATACTGCTCGTGCCCCGGGACTTTTCCGGCGTCAGCCCATTCCTGTTGATTGTTGTAAAAATATTCCGTGGTAGCTCCACCGGCTTCCTTCACGACAGTTTTTTTGTAGATGCTAAAGCGTTCGCCCAAGAATTCCCCACCCGGATAAATAATACTTGCGGCCAACCTTTTGTCTCTATTGGTAAAGAAATCTTCCAGGTTATTTTTTGCTACTCCATATTCCAAGGGGGCTATGGTGCCATCTAGGGTCTCGAACTGCTCGACAATATCCAGAGCGGGTACCATAAAGGCCGTGTACCCGGCTTTTTTCATCCGGTACGACTGAATCCAATAGTCGATAAACACTTGTGTTCCCGATTTAGCTGTATTGCTAAAACGAAAGATAATCTCATTGTTATCTTCATCCTTTCCATTGAACAGGTCGCCGAAAGCTGCACTGAGTTTATACTTATTGTTGCTATGATTTATGATCTGATCCGCGGCTTCGGCGGCTTCCAGTAAGAATTCTTTGGCTTTGCTTTGCGGTATCCCTTGCAAGTTATTATTTAATACACTACCATATTTAGCAATAGTACCTGCATACAACATGGCTCTGGACTTCAGTGCCAGTGCAGTATACTTATTGGCTCTATCTTTATCTTCGGCGATGATGGGCTGGGTATCCGGTAAAAGCAGTATAGCCGAATCCAGGCTGTTTTGTATAAACCGCCATGATTCTTCCTCGGTTGCTCTTTTATTAATGGCCGAAACGCCATCTAATGGACCGGCAAACAGTGGAACTCCGCCATAACGTTTTACCATTTCGAAATACAGGTATGCGCGGATAAACAAGGCTTCACCCACCATATGCAATATTCTTTCATCCGTAGAACTGCTATACGAGTGGATGAATTTGTTGACGATATTGATCTGTTTGTAATTCCATACCGCGGTGAAACTTTCGCCATTGCTTTGTGAAAATATTCCACCAAAGACCAGTCCGGGAGAGTTGTTACGCATGACTCCCGCCTCCCAGTCTATATTACTTGCACCATCGTCGGTGAAAGATTCTAAATGATGCTGCCTGTAGGTCATGGCTCCATCGCCGATAGAATGAACAGTCTTGCGCAGCTCGGCATAATTGGACAAAAATTGGGCTTCTGCCAGCTCGGGATAGTTTTTAATGTCTTCATCCGTAATAATAACCTTCGAATCAATATCGAGCCAATCACTGCATCCAAAACAAGTGGAAGCTATACACAATAATAGGGTCAGTTTTATTTTCATGACTTTAAAATTTTAGATTAACACCTGCGTTGAAGGATTTTATCTGCGGATATGATGCAAACGACAAGATGGTTTCCGCTTGTTCAGGATCAAAGTATTTCTGCGATGAGAACGTCAGGAAGTTATAGAGATTACCATACACGCGCAGCTGTTTTATGCCCATTCCTAGTATGTTTTTAGGGAACGTATAGCCCAATTCAATATTTTTTAATCGGATATAATTACCATTCCACATCCAATAATTAGAAGGCTGACGGTTGATCGTTTGGGCATTCATGTCCCGTATTGCTGGGAAGTACCCCGGGATCCAAGCCGCATTAGGATCTATATAATCGGCTTTATACCAACGGTCACTAAAGTAATTCCATGCATTGCGGAATGTTTTACCTTCCTCGAATGCATCCATGTCGAATGCGCTGATTTGGAAGTTAGATAATGCACCCCCTTGCCAAAACATATTGATGTCGAACCCCTTCCATGCAGCCCCCATATTAATGCCGAATACCAGTTCCGGGTAAGATGTACGACCGATAGGGCGCATATCGTAGTCGTCTATATATCCATCGCCATTCCAATCTTCATATTTGAGGTCGCCCGGCAATATTACCGCGTTATTATTCGAATTATTGTGCATGGGAGCATTTGCAATTTCATCATAGAACTGGTACTGCCCCACCTGATTCAATCCCCACCGCACATTATTCCATTGGTTTCCGTTATACCATTTCCATTGCTGATAACCGCTTGTAAATTGCCCATGCTCCAAATGCCCGTTTTGAGTGCGGGACCAGGAGACGTTTCCGCCAACGAAATAATCCAGTTCTTGTATCCTATTGTTATGACTCAGTGATATTTCAAATCCCCGCGTGTTATCATTGTTCAGGTTGTACCATGTCGCTAAAGCCCCTGCGTTGTCGTTCGCCTTTTGTGCAGGAAGACCGGACCGATTACGGCGGAATACTTCGGCCGAACCTCCTAATAATCCATTCCATAATTTAAAGTCAATCCCCAAGTTAACCATCGTCGACCGCGACCAGGTAAACGCCGTGTTGGCATTGACCGTAGGGGTCAATCCGTATATGGCACGATCGCCAAAATTGATGATTTCGCCAGGATAGCGGTACCCGCTCTGAAAATAGTATTGCTCATACGAATCATAATAACTTTTAGCAGCGGATAAATCCCCAAGCTGCCCCCAGGATGCCCGGATTTTTAATTCGCTGATTACCGGATTTAAGGAAGCCATGAAGTCTTCTTTTGTCAACATCCATCCTACTGCAGTAGAAGGGAATAAGCCCCATTTATCTGCAAAATATTGTGCACCATCATATCTGGCGTTGAAGTCCACAAAATATTTAGCGGCATAGTCGTAAGAAAAGCGACCGATGATTGATGCCGAACGGTATTCCCGCAGCCCCTCACTGTTCGACACCTGTTTGTTATTCAGTCCCCCGGCCAACATATCTAATATCGTCGATGGAAACTCTCCCCGGGAAGTTATCGTCGATTTGTTTTGCGCTTGGGAGAACTCAAAAACCAGCCCTGAATTGAGGTTATGCTGCCCGAAGGAATTTAAATAATTAATGAATCCTTGTCCTGTTAGGTTCCAATTGTTTCCATCGCTGAGTGAAAGGCTGGCTTTATTGGTGTTAGA
>JBEBVG010000110.1:0-10506 GCA_040392845.1 Sphingobacterium sp.
TCACCTAAATAATAATCTGCCCGTGAAATTTCATGATAATAACCTGCCAGATCCTTTCGCGTCTGCGGTCCATCATAAAGCATGACAGGCACCTCAATGTCTTCCGGATCATACTGTACCCCTTTGTCATTAAATTGCCAATCTCTATGTGCATCATGAGAAGCAAACCAAAAGAAAAACGGCTTGTCATTTAGTCTTTCCCTAAGGATGGACACCCAATCTTCTTCCCCGCCCGGTCCCCTTCCTGACGAAATTTTATCAAATGCCTGCTTGACAACCGGTCCCATATGGTTTTTACCGGATAACACGGTATAGTATCCGCTCTGCTTTAACAATTGTGGAAACATAACCTGTCCGGCAGGCAGCGTGTCATGTAATTCCGGCGCACCGGTGTTATGAGGATACCTACCAGTAATTATACTACAACGACTCGGGCTGCAGCTGCTCGTCGTTAGATATACATTTTCAAACTTAAGTCCTTTATTCGCTAACCTATCGATGTTTGGCGTCCGCACATCAGGATTTCCATAACAACCAAGATCTGCCCAACCGATATCATCCGTGATGAAAAACACAAAATTTGGTTTGCTAACTTGTGCACAGATGATTATTGGAAGTAACACATTCAGGACAAGCACCCAACAAGTTTTATTAAATTTTGGAATCAGCATAACCTTATTATAATATTTGCCATCACATTAACGCATGTCAAAGACAAAGATGCATAACACTACATACAAAAAATATTCATTTCAAATCAAAAAAAAGCTATTCTGTATCACTTTAATTCTCAAAAACATCTGGAGAACTTTTTTTCTTGAGACAAAAGAGCAATTTATTGATACAATTAGGTAGTTTCTATTGATTCATAATAATAATCTTTGCAATATCAATATCGCGTATTTGAACGTTACGACAATATAACCTGATAAGCTAATTACCTACAATGTATACATTTAGAAATCCCGTTCGGCTAGTAGTTATCCTTTTTCATTGTCTTATATCACAAATGGTATTTGCTACCCCTTCTCCCAACTTTATCATTATTATGGCGGATGACCTCGATGTCCAGCAACTCAGCTGTTACGGTGGTAAAAACTTAGAAACCATATATATTGACCAACTTGCTTCAGAGGGGTTGAAGTTCAACTCGATGATTGCTTCCGAAGCCATGTGCATCCCCACCCGAGCTTCCCTTTTCACCGGTTTATACCCCGCTCGACACGGTGCTTACCAAAATCACAAGCGTGTATACGATGATTTAAAGAGTGTTGTCCACTACCTGAGTGACCTAGGGTATCGGGTAGGACTTACGGGAAAAGATCATATGACAAATCCAAAAAAAATATTTCCTTTCGATATTGTCGAGGGTTTTGAACCAAATTGCATTTCAAAAACTGATGAATATTTTCTCGATAGTGTTCAAAATTATATTACGCAAGGAAGCCCATACTGCCTCTTTATTATGAGCATTAACCCACATGCTCCCTGGACCGTTGGCGATCCCAGTGAATTTAACGCTTCAGAACTCCAACTACCAAATCATTGGGTTGATACTGAATTGACAAGGACTGAATTTTGCAAATATCTGGCAGAAGTACGGCGCCTGGACAATCAAGTCGGCGATATTATGCAAATGTTGAAAAACACAGGAGAAGACGAAAATACTATCATTATTTTTCTGGGAGAACAAGGACCTCAATTTCCTGGGGGAAAATGGAGTTTGTATGATTATGGACAAAAAAGTGCCATGATTGTTAGGTGGCTTGAAAGAATAAAGCCGGGTAAACAAACAAGCGCAATTATTCAATATGAAGACATTACCCCTACACTTATAGATATCGCGGGAGGAACACCAGTTAGCGGTCTGGACGGTATGAGCTTTAAAAAAGTACTAACGAAAAATAATATATCGCACAGACGTTATGCATTCGGCATCCATAATAATATCCCAGAGGGTCCCGCATATCCTATACGCAGTATAAGGGATAATCGTCACAAGTTGATTTTAAACCTGTTGCCAGACTCAACCTATTCTATTAAATGGATGATGAATAAAAATGACCCAAAATTAGTCTGGAATACCTGGGAAGATAAGGCGAAAGACAATAAGGAGGCCGCGAGTCTAATACAAAGGATATCCAATAAACCTGTTATCGAATTTTACAATTTGGAAAAAGATCCTGCTGAGCTAAACAATCTTGCCGGAATGTCCTCTTATAAAAAGCTGATTGAAAAATATACAAAACATCTGCAAAATTGGATGAAAGAACAAGGCGATTTGGGTGCAGATATGGATAAAGCATTTTAGTAGCGGAACTAATCTTTAAATAAAATCTCAATAAATATCATTATTATGCTTAAAAAATCATTTTTATTTTTATTATCTATCTGTTGTTTTCAGGTCTCGTTTGCCCAATATAAAGAGCTAACGGATTTTCCGGAAGGGTATACTCCCGAAGAAGTTGGTAAGCTCATTTCCTATCGGTTTGTTTATATGGACAACGCATTGCACGCCGGAAAATGGATTGGCTATCCGCAAACGTTCTACTGGAAAAGTGGACTGAATTTTGCTGAGCTCACCGGGGATGAGCTACTTACAAAATATCTCAGAAATCGCTTTGAGCTTCTGTTCAATAAACAGAAAGCCCTATTACCTATCCAAAACCATGTAGATTTAAATATGTTTGGAAGTTTGCCACTCACATTGTATCAAATCACAGATGATAAACGGTACCTCCAGCTTGGCTTGCCGTATGCTGATACACAGTGGGAAGTACCTGCAGATGCAAAACTGGAAGAGAAAGTATGGGCGGATAAGGGCTATTCCTGGCAAACACGTCTGTGGATAGATGACATGTACATGATCACTATCGTCCAGAGTCAGGCTTACAAAGTGACTGGTGATATAAAATATATCAATCGGGCAGCTAAAGAAATGGTTCTTTACTTAGATGAATTACAACGTCCAAATGGTCTCTTCTACCACGCCCCAGATGTCCCTTTCTATTGGGGTCGTGGCAATGGTTGGATGGCCGCAGGTGTTACAGAATTGCTCCGGTACTTACCTAGGAATCACGAGGATCGCCCTCGTATCTTAGAGGGATATCTCAAGATGATGAAAAGCCTGAAAAAATATCAACAGCCAAACGGTATGTGGAACCAATTAATCGATGAAACGGATTGTTGGGCAGAAACATCTGGATCAGCTATGTTTGCTTACGCATTCATAACCGGGGTAAAACAGGGATGGTTAAATGCGAAAGAATATGCACCGGCAGCACGGAAAGCTTGGTTAGCATTAGTCGATTATGTTGATGAAAAAGGCCGTGTATCTGAAGTTTGTGTAGGTACAAATAAAAAGAACGACAAGCAATATTATTACGACCGTCCACGCAGGACAGGTGATTTTCATGGACAGTTTCCGTATTTGTGGTGTGTAAATGCCCTTCTGGAAAAATAAGCTCATTATTCCATGAAATAATCGTTAATATTTTAAAATAAAGAAAATGGAACAGTTTGTTAATTGTTTCATTTTCTTGCATTATTGAGTCATACTACTCCAGAAATCGTATCAACAAAATATCAATTTGTCTCAAAAAGATCTTTCCAATACAGGTTTTTTGTCCATGATAAAAACTTCTAGTATTTTTATGTTATAAACCTGTTTACATGCTTACAAAGCTTTGGTATTTTCTTTTTTTTTGTTTTCTGTCGGACACATTAGCGGCTTCCCCTTATTATTTCAACCACTTCCAGGTCAGTGAGGGGCTCTCAAATGATGCTATATTATGTAGTGTACAGGATAAAGACGGCTTTATTTGGTTCGGCACTCGGGACGGTCTCAGTCGATTCGATGGTTATCGGTTCAAAAATTTTTTCCACCAATCCGAAAACGAAAAAAGTCTGGGGAGTAACCTCGTCCACAGCCTATTAGTCCGCAACACGAATGAGATCTGGGTTGGTACAGATCAGGGTATTTATATCTATGATCCACAACGGGAAGAGTTTTCTGCTTTTAACCATGGTCCGAGAGGCGAGACGTTACAGATTTCTGAAGATCGTAATGGAAATATATGGTTTATATCCAACAGCAGACTTTACATGTACAATCCCAAAACCGAACAATTTGATGAGACTTATGCAGAGCGCTGGAAAGAAAACACACATGCATTTTGCATCGATCACGAAGATAATGTCTGGGTGGGATTTTGGAAAAGTATTGTTCACATCAAAAGTGGAAAACGCTATGAGCTTTCCAAGGGTCAACAGCTTACGGGAAGTATCGAGGAGCTTTTCGTCGACAAAAACAACGACATCTGGATCGGAACATCCCATTATGGCGTCTATAAATGGAGCAGAGATTCACAAGTCATACAGCATTTAATTAAAAATATCGGAAACCGTCCTCTTTATGTACGGGATATCGAACAGATCAATGAAAATCAGCTATGGGTAGCCACGGAAAGCGGCTTAATTACCTATGAGTTGCGTTCGGATAACGCGACGTATATCTTACATGAGAAAGATAACCCTTGGAGCCTCTCTGACAATGCGGTTTACACTATTTTAAAAGATAATCAACACGGGATATGGATTGGTACATTTTTCGGTGGAGTAAACTACTATCATCCTCAGCATAATCTCTTCGAAAAGATATTTCCCCGTAACTCCCCTAACTCTATCATGGGTCATGCTGTCCGAGAAATTGTGGAAGACCCTGAACAAAACCTTTGGATTGGTACAGAAGATCAGGGCTTAACCTATTGGAATCAACAACAAAAAAGTTTTATCAATTTCGGGACCGAATCCGGATTGGCACATACTAACATACACGGCTTATTGATCACAGGCGACAGCTTACTTATCGGCACCTTTTTTCAAGGTCTTGATGTCATAGATATACGCAAAAAAAAGGTGATCAAGCATTTCGATTCCAATAATACCAATAAAGCCCTGGGCAACAATTTCGTCTATCATATCTACAAGACTTCTCAAGGCAAAATTTTATTGGCCACATCTCCCGGAATCTATCAATTCATTCCCGGCGAAGACCGGTTTATTCTTTTCACAGCTGTACCACGCCATATATTTTACACATCTATCTATGAAGATCGCGAAGGTAATCTCTGGTTCACGACATGGCGTGATGGACTGTACAAAATAAATTCTGCTGACGGAGAGCGGATACGTTTCACCCATGATCCTAAGGACCATTCTTCTATTAGTAGTAACCGTGTCAACCGTGTATTCCAAGATTCTAAAGGACAAATATGGGTAGCCACAGAAAGTGGACTATGTATTTATGACAAAAAGAAGTCCTCCTTTACACGTTTTAGTACAAAAGACGGCCTTCCCAGTAATCTCATCTTAGCTATGCAAGAAGACAACCTGGGACATCTTTGGGTATCGACAACGAAGGGACTGGTCAAGATGGACATATCCTCGCATAAAATAGAAACATATAGGCTCGAGCATGGCTTACTGAATCTACAATTTAATTATAACTCTGTTTTCAAAGATTCGAAAGGCCTATTATATTTTGGATCGTCCAAAGGAGTAATCAGATTTGATCCATCATTACGCACGGATCTATATAAAACGGATTTTGATACACCGATTTTTATCACTGGAATACAGGCCAACCAGGAGGAGTTAACTATTCACAGCAAAAATAATATTTTAAGCAAATCTATTTTATACACCGATGTCATAAAGTTGAAGTATGACGAGTCAACTATTGGCCTTGACTTTGTTGCTTTAAACTTCGCTTCCGCAAATTCTACATCCTATCTCTATCGACTTATAGGGTTAGATACCACCTGGACTTTTCTGAGAAATAATGCCAAAGCAAATTTCATAAAACTTCCCCCCGGCAAGTATAGGTTTGAAGTCATGGCGGCGGACGCCAACAAGACACCGATATCAAAAGTGAAATCTTTGGAAATAATTATTCTCCCACCATATTGGGCAAGTACACCCGCCTACGTTATTTATACACTCTTAGCAATAGGCCTTGTCGGATTATTACTCTATCATTATGACAACAAAATAAAAGAAAAAAACAGACAACGACTCGAACGGATAAAAGCCCATAAAGAGAAGGAACTCTATAAAGCAAAAATGGATTTCTTTATGCAGATAACTCACGACATTAAAACACCTTTGACACTTATCAAAGCACCGCTTGAAAAAATTATGGAGGGAGATGCTCCACAAAAATCAGAAAAATGGCTAAAGACAATTCATCAAAACACAGAAAAGCTTCTTTCGATGACCGACAAATTACTAGATGTCCGCAAAATAGAAAGTGATCAGTTTTCATTGAAATTAAAGAGGCAATCTGTAAGCTCTCTTATCCTAATATGCCTCCAGGATTTTTCACCCTTGATCGAGAGCAAGAAAATAAGATTGACAACGTCACTTGATAGAAATATATATGCCAATGTTGACATAGAAACCATCTATAAAATTCTTTCAAACCTATTGTCGAATGCCTTCAAGTATGCAGACAAAAAGGTATATATTTCGCTTTATAAAAATCCTGAACGTAATCATTTCTGTATTGAAATAAAAAATGACGGAATACTGCTAACAGAAGAAGAAGTTTCACAAATATTCAAACCTTTTCAGCGAGCTTCTCCACATTATCGCGTTAGAGGATCTGGGTTGGGATTAGCATTAGCCTACTCGTTTGCATCGCTACATGGAGGCTCTCTTTTGTATAAAAAGAACACGGAGAATTTAAATATATTTATTTTAGAAATACCGATATAGAGCCTACGTATGCATACAGATTTTGAGACAGACAGGTCCCTTATTTTAATCGCGGACGATCACGTAGAAATTTTAGATTTTATCGCAGATGATCTGGATGATAAATATAGGATTATTAAGGCATATAACGGGAAAGACGCCTTAGAATATGTCTATACGCATGAAGTCGATTTAATTGTAAGTGATATCATGATGCCAAAGTTAAATGGCTTCGACTTTTGTACAAAAATTAAAGAAGATGAAAAATATAGTCATATTCCTTTTATCATGTTAACAGCCAAGAATAGCCTGCAATCCAAAATCGAAGGTTTGGAATACGGAGCGGATGCTTATATTGAGAAACCTTTCTCTCCCAACTTCTTACAGGCTCAGATAGCAAGTCTGTTGCGGAACAGGAAGCATGTACAAGATCATTTTCAAAGGACGCCAACCGGCCCAATAGAAGTGGATGGCCATAACAAATCCGATCAACTTTTTTTAAAAAAGTTAAATAAGCTGATCCTGGAAAACATGGCTGATCCGGCACTATGTGTTGATATGTTGGCCGACAGATTATTTATGAGCAGACCTACGCTCTATAGGAAAATAAGAACTTTATCTGATCTATCTCCAAATGAATTGATCAATCAGACTAAGCTAAATAAGGCCGCTCAATTGCTTATAGAAGGTGAATTAAAAATATATGAGATAGCGGACCTTTTGGGTTTTAGCACAGCTTCTCATTTTTCTCGCAACTTTCAAAAACTTTTTGGCGTAAACCCGAAAGATTACGTGGCAAAGCATAGATAGCAGCTCTATCTCGTCTTTCTTTCCTCTCTTTACTTTGAGACAAAACAGCAATTTATTGATACAATAGGACAAGTTAAACAAACGGATAATTACAATATTTGTCTATTAAAATCCTTAAAGGGTCATTATACGGAACCTTTTATAAACAATTATGTTATGTTCAATAATCCTATGCTAGTTTGTTATAAATCAGACCTCGCCTACAAATTAAATCTCCTAAAATAAACAAACCATGGTTACAAAATCTTTTCTTTTAATTTTAACAATATGCTCTTTCCAACTCCTGTGGAGCCAACAAAATACATTGACTAAATTTCCGAAAGGTTCCGCGCCTGAAGAAATCGGCAAACAACTCGCTTATCATTTCGTAAATGGAAGACATGACCTATATTTTGCGAGATATATCCACTATGCCGAAGTATGCACCTGGAACGGAGCTCTGGATTACGCTGTTAAAGCGAATGATAAAAAGCTTATCAAGCACCTGCAGGATAAATTTGAGCCGTTTTTTTCATACGAAAAATCACTATTACCTCCCATGAATCATGTAGACTATAATATGTTCGGAAGCTTAGCCTTGAAACTCTATCAGATTACAAAAGATGAGCGTTATAAAGAAATAGGATTAGCTTATGCGGATACACAATGGGAAGTTCCCACAAACGCCAAAGCAGAGGAAAAATCTTGGGCAGATAAAGGATTTTCCTGGCAGACACGTCTTTGGATAGATGACATGTACATGATTACGGTGATTCAGGTTGAAGCTTATAAAGTGACCGGTGACAAGAAATACCTTGACCGTGCCGCTAAAGAAATGGTCATGTACCTCGACGAACTACAACGCCCCAACGGTCTGTTTTATCACGCACCCGATGTACCTTACTATTGGGCACGCGGTGATGGTTGGATGGCAGTGGGTATGCCTGATCTACTTCGTGTGATGCCCGAAGATCACCCGCATCGTACACGTATCATGGAAGGCTACCTAAAGATGATGGCAAGCCTTAAACAATACCAACAACCAAATGGTATGTGGAACCAACTGATCGATGAGCCCACTTTTTGGGCAGAAACATCGGGGACAGGTATGTTTACCTATGCGTTTATTGTTGGCGTTCAGGAAGGTTGGTTGGATGCCGAAGTATATGCTCCTGCAGCCCGTAAAGCTTGGTTAGCAATGATCCCCTATATTGACAAACGGAATAATGTCACCGAAGTTTGTATAGGAACCGGTAAAAAGAACGACAAACAATACTATTATGACCGCCCTCGTAATGCTGGCGATCTACATGGACAAGCACCTTACCTCTGGTGTGCAACGGCGTTATTAGGAAAATAGAAATATGAATTTTGGAATTTTACGACTGCAGTTGGTCGTTGCCTTTCTCTTTGGTGCACTCTTCGTTCAAGCTCAACATCCACTTCCGGATTGGGCATTAGGACACTTTGTGCGACCTACAGGTGTTAATCCTATTATTTCACCCAATCCAAAAAGCACGTTTTTTGATCCGATGAGCAAGCAAAAAGTAGCTTGGGAAGCGAGTGATGTTTTCAATCCGGGAGCTGTGGTAAAGGACAATAGCATCTATGTGCTTTATCGTGGCGAAGATAGATCCGGGATGGGTATAGGTAAGCGTACATCACGGTTGGGGCTAGCGAAAAGCAAAGATGGCATCCGTATGAAACGAAGCAAGAAGCCCATTTTTTTCCCCGACGAAGACGACCAGAAGGAAAACGAATGGCCCGGCGGTTGTGAAGATCCGCGGATCGCAGTAACGACGGACGGCATATACGTGATGCTGTACACACAATGGAACCGGAAAGTAGCCCGTTTGGCAGTAGCAACTTCCAGGGACTTAAAGAACTGGACCAAGCACGGCCCGGCTTTTCATAAAGCGTATCATGGCAAGTTTAAAGACATGTTTTGCAAATCAGGTTCTGTTGTGACCAAAATCGAAGACGGCAAGCAGGTCATTACAAAAGTCAATGGTAAATATATGATGTATTGGGGAGAGCGGTTTATGAATATTGCCACTTCAGATGACTTGATAAATTGGGAGCCGACCTTGAACGAAAGAGGCGAACTGGATTTGATTATAAAACCGAGATCGGGATATTTTGATAGCGATATGACGGAATGCGGTCCTCCCGCTGTTATGACCGACCACGGTATTCTCGTGTTGTACAATGGCAAAAATAAAGGTGGAGAAGGAAGAGACACCAACTACACTGCCAACACATATGCCGCCGGACAAGTGCTGTTTGATCTACATACTCCCTCCAAGGTTATAGGGCGTTTGGAAGAACCGTTTTTCATACCTACAGAATCCTTTGAAAAAAGTGGGCAGTATCCCAATGGTACAGTATTTATCCAGGGGCTTGTTTATTTCAAAGACAAGTGGTTTTTGTACTATGGTTGTGCCGACAGCCAAGTCGGCGTGGCCATTTATGACCCAAAGACTATTTTTTAACTGAGCTAGCGGCCTGTTGTTGAAACAGGTTTTAGTTCATCAAGAAAAGTTATGTATATAAAAAGAAATATAACCCAAATTATAGCACTGTTCATAACAGCTGCTTGCTTATCTTCCGCTTGTAAAGGCACTGAATCACCAATTCCGGAAGAAAAAAAGCCAGATGAAAAAGAACCAAAAAAGGAAGAACCAGCCGCCATTGTACCTCCGGTAACTAACCTCAAGGCGGAGAAAACCGAAAAAGCAAACGAGCTGCATATTACGTGGACATATCCTGATGAGGCTGTTTCTACAGAAATCACCTATGTATTGGAGGGAGCTGATCCATCCGATGCGGTCAAGAAGAACATCATGAGACCTACAGGCGACAATGGTTTGCTCGCTATCTATGTACTTCAGCACGGAAAGTATATCATCTCCGCCGTAGCCGTGGACAAGAAGGGGAACCGTTCGGAAAAAGTAACAACGA
>JBEBVG010000111.1:0-10407 GCA_040392845.1 Sphingobacterium sp.
ACCCATACATTAAAAGTGTATTGCTCTACCAGCTGAGCTACGGAATCTTAATTCTTAACGAATTATACTTCTTTGTTTTGAAGTGCTGCAAAGGTATTTAATTTTGTATTATATACCAACTAAAATTTGGTGTTTTTTCTGATTTCATGAAATATTATATTTTTCAACAGGATACCATCCCTAGTTCAGATCAGGACTTTTGGGGAAGTTAGCAACGTGGGCATACTTTGGGCCTAAACTTATTAATGTACGTTTCCATAAATCTTCCCCATCGTTTACGAATATCAAAAAACGATCATAATCCCGATGTACAGCCCAGCTATTCTGATCGATTTCCTGATCAAGCTGTCCTGTTGCCCAGCCGGAATAGCCGAGAAAGAATTTGATTTCATCGGGTTGAATGAGATCTTCATTAATCAAAAATAGCAAACGTTCAAAATCACCGCCCCAATAAACATCCTCATAAATCTTCGTGCCGGAGAGCAATCTGTCATAAGCCCGATGTAGAAAGAACAGCGCATTGCTCTGCACGGGCCCGCCAAAATAGAGCTTGAATTTTTCATTCTGTATATCGTCCAGTAAATCCGACAGGAGCAAATTAGACTGATGGTTTAAAACCAGGCCTACCGTACCGTCTTCATTATGCTCGCAGAGCATGACTACAGAACGCTCGAAGTTTGGATCCAACATGAACGGTTCAGAAATCAACAAAGAGCCTTGAACAGGCGTATTCGAGTTAAACATAATCGCTTTCCCTAATATGATATTTAAATCTACTAAAAAAGTATAGTTTTTCGAAATTATTGCGTAGCTTTTCTTAAGTTTGTCTCTCAATATTTGATATTTAATGGCGATCGAGCATAAGGATATAGCAGCTATCCGGGAGGATTATTCACGGGGAAGCCTTACGGAGACCGATGTAGAGAGTGATCCTTTCTCTCAATTTAAAATCTGGTTTGAACAAGCTATCGGGGCCAGGGTAACAGAACCTACTGCCATGGTTTTATCTACTATCAACCGTGAGGGATTCCCATCGTCGAGGGTAGTATTACTGAAAGATATAAAAGGAGATGGTTTTAGTTTCTTTACGAATTACAATAGCCGGAAAGGACAGGATTTACAGGTTAATAATAAGGCCGGTTTATTGTTTTTTTGGCCTGAGTTGCAGCGGCAGGTTCGCGTTGAAGGTTTTGTAGAGCGGCTCCCTGAGGAAGATTCAAATGAATATTTTGCAAGCCGTCCGCGTGGAAGTCAGATAGGCGCATGGGCTTCTCCCCAAAGTCAGGTCATTGAAAATAGGGAATATTTAGAAGACCTGGTAACACAGTATGACCGTTCGTTTAGCAATGATGAAGAAGTTCCCCGACCTCATTTTTGGGGAGGTTTGTTTATCCGGCCTGTATACTTTGAATTTTGGCAGGGAAGGAGCTCCAGGCTGCACGACAGGATAGCTTATCAAAAAGAAGATGTACAATGGAAAATTAATCGTCTTGCACCATGATAGAAAAGATTGTCAATGATATAAAAACTACATTTGGAGAAGATTGCCTGGTGAGTTATGAAAATGCCGGACTCCAGCCTGCTCTCTCCATAAACCCGACTTATCTGGTACGTATTTGTGAATGGTTACGCGATCATCCTGCTTATCATTTTGATTTTCTATCTAATATTACAGCAGTAGATTATTCCCCCGAACCACGTTTTGCTGTGGTGTATCATTTGGCTTCCATTCCATTCCAATATCAACTGACACTACGGGTTGAGCTTTCGAATGACAGATTACCGGATCATTTGCCCGAATTGCCATCTGTATCTTCTGTGTGGCGGACAGCAGATTGGCATGAACGTGAGGCTTTCGATTTAATGGGGATATTTTTTACCGATCACCCGGACCTACGGCGTATTCTGATGCCGGACGACTGGCAAGGGTTTCCTTTACGAAAAGATTACCAGGATCCAGAGGAATATCACGGGATACCAATTAAATAATTGAAGACCATTATGGATGTGAGATATAACGCAGGTTACGACAAATATAAAGATAGAATCCAACAGGTAGGTTCTACCGAGATGGTGATCAATATGGGCCCTCAGCATCCATCTACGCATGGTGTCTTGCGATTGGAGCTGATAACGGATGGAGAGCTTGTCAAAGAGGTTATTCCTCACTTAGGCTATTTACACCGTTGTTTCGATAAGCATGCCGAGTCTATGAACTACACCAAGGCAATTCCTTTTACGGATCGATTGGATTACCTGGCGTCGATGAATAATAGCCATGCATTTGTGATGGGAGTGGAGCGCATGCTGGGGATAGACCAGAAGCTACCTAAACGTGTAGAATATATTCGTGTACTCGTTTGTGAGTTGAACAGGATAGCTTCTCACCTTATTGCAATAGGTACGTATGGAATCGATATCGGGGCATTTACGCCTTTTATGTGGTGTTTCAGAGACCGGGAGCATATCATGAACATGTTGGAATGGACATCCGGCTCACGGATGTTGTACAACTATATATGGATTGGCGGTTTGTATTATGATCTACCTGTCGGTTTTGAAGAGCGGTGTAAAGAATTTATCGATTACTTCAAACCCAAGCTTGATGAATTAGATGGCCTGCTTTCGACAAACCAGATATTTATTTCCAGAACAGCCAATATAGGTGTACTGCCTGCTGATGTCGCCATCAATTATGGCTGTTCAGGACCCATGCTACGCGCTAGTGGGATAAAATGGGATCTACGACGGATAGACGGCTATTCTGTTTATCCGGAATTAGAATTCGATATACCTGTAGGAAAGGGAGAAATGGGAACCTTAGGAGATTGTTGGGATCGGTATAAGGTGAGGGTAGATGAGGTGCGTGAATCCGTTCGCATTATCGAACAATGTCTGGAAAGACTTATGTCAGATTTTGTACGTACGAATGATTTTGACCCCAGAGCTCTTGTGCCAAAAAAAGTTAACATCAAGGCGCAGCACTATTATGTAAGGGCCGAAAATCCAAAAGGTGAGTTAGGCTTCTATTTTGAAACACAAGATAAAACAGATGTTCCCCGCAGGGTGAAAGCGCGTGGTCCCAGCTTTAATAACTTATCGGTTATTTCAGAACTCGGCAAAGGTGTCTTGATCTCAGACTTAATATCGATATTGGGCTCTATTGATATTGTATTAGGCGAAGTAGACCGTTAGTATCGTTGTGCTATTAATTTAGCGACATATTTGCCAATAATATCAAACTCCAGATTCACTGTAGTTCCCACCTCTACATATTGTAGGTTGGTATGCGCGAGGGTATAGGGAATAATAGCAACGGAGAAACGATGAGGTTGTGCGTTCACCACAGTTAGGCTAATGCCATTTACCGTTATAGAACCTTTTTCGACTGTAATATTTTCTTTTGACGGCGTGTACTCAAATGAAAACAACCAGCTGCCATGCTGATCTGTCTTCTCAACACATACGGCTGTTTGATCCACATGTCCTTGTACAACATGTCCGTCGAAACGCCCCCCCACTAAAGTGCATCGCTCAAGATTGACAAGCTCACCCTCCCTCAGGGAAGAAAGATTGGTTTTTTGTAAAGTTTCGTCAATAGCTGTTACCTGATGCACATTGTCTCCGACATGTACTACCGTAAGGCAAACACCATTATGTGAGACACTCTGGTCAACCTTCAATTCATTGGATATTGAAGATTCAATAAATATTTGAAGATTTCCTTGATCTTTTTCAAGTTTTTTTACGATACCTAGCGTCTCTATAATTCCTGTAAACATAGCTCCATCATTCTTTGCGCAAAGATAATGAGTTTATTTGGATATCTATTTTTTTAGCAATTTTGTTTGTTTTTTATGAGAACGTTATTTATATTTGAATAGGTTTAGGTTGATTTCCTCATTCGAGGATAAAAATTAAAGCCCGAGAAATTCCCCAAATTTCTTGGGCTTTTCCTTTATCAGGAAAGTGGTTCCGGTTTTGGTGAAGTCCCTGCAGGTCGTGAGCGATCATCAGGAAGTGGAATGAATTCGTTATTGTCGGTAGGAGGCAATATAAACCGACCTTGTTTCCAGTCTTCTTTGGCTTGTTCTATACGCTCCTTTCGGGAAGAAACAAAATTCCACCAGATAAAACGTTCTCCTAAGGGCTCGCCTCCCAGGAGCATCAATGTGGTAGTTTCTTTCGCTATGATCCGGGGATCAACACCTTTAGTAAATACGAGCATTTTTCCTTCACCATAAGTATGTCCTGCTATTTCTACAGCACCTTTGACGATGTAAAAGCCACGTTCGGCATGTTCTTTTGGAAGTGCGAACAAAGTGTCCGGTTGTAAGACAACGTGTAGATAGAATAATGGTGAATTTGTATTTACATTGCTCTGCAGCCCGTAGGCATCGCCTGCAATAAGTCGCATCCAGATGCCCTTATCCGTAAACACAGGCAACTGGTCTGGCGTATAGTTGGTAAAGGAAGGTGCTGTCTCCTCGTCTTTTTCAGGTAGCGCTACCCATGTTTGTATCATTTCCAATCCTCCAACCAATGCGGACGGACTTTCAAACCGTTCTGAATGAGCTATTCCACTGCCCGCTGTCATCCAGTTCACCTCGCCCGGCCGAATGATCTGTTCGACGCCAAGGCTATCCCGGTGTGTCACTTCACCTCCGAACAAATAACTCACTGTCGAGAGACCGATATGAGGATGTGGAAGTACATCCAGATCAGATGTGGGTACAGATGGGTTTTCAATAGGTCCGGCGTGATCCATGAAGATAAAAGGGCCGATCATCCGGCGTAGTCGAAAAGGAAGAATACGCTTCACTTTCATTTCTGCGCTTATCGCTGCGATACGTGATTCGATAACCAGATCAAGCATAGTTGTTTGTTTTTGCTGTTCTGTATGCAATTTAAGATTTATTTGTTGATTTATTCATGTAATATAGATGTCTATTTTTAATTTTTATTGATTAGCTTTGTGTTTCAGTTTACAATTTATAACCGTTTCTGTGGCACTAATATTTAAAGATGGGCGTCCTGTAGTAAGGTTGAGAGCATTTAGAGCTATTGATGACCCCCAAACTTGTGAACGCTTTATTGAAGGGCATGCTCATGTTCTGACTGCTATAGGCGTAAAAAAGGTGACATCCTCTAAAAACGATTGGATGTACAATCCTGCTGCTTTCGTGCTGATCGTCGAATCGTTGGATGGAGAGAGAGTATATGGTGGTGTACGTATACATGTAGCTGGTGGAAGTGAACCTCTTCCGATAGAACAGGCTACAGGGAATATGGATACGGATATTTATGATTTAGTTTACCAATATGCACAAGAGGGAACGGGAGAGGGCTGTGGATTGTGGAACTCCCGTGAAATTGCTGGATACGGTATAGGTAGTATCTTTTTGACACGAGCGGGTGCAGCGATCAGTACACAGATAGGTATCAAATCGCTGTTTGCATTATGCGCTCCATATACGGTGAAGTTGGCGGAGAGTGTTGGATACCGGATTGATACTAGTGTTGGGAATAATGGTACTTTCTATTACCCAAAATTAGACCTTATCGCGACGGTAATGATTATGAGAAATCTAGACACATTGAGTGAGGCCGATCAGGAAAATAAAGAGGCTATTTTATCACTTCGTGGAAACTCAAACATTGTACGTATTGAGACGCTGCGAAAAAAGGAAATAGAAATCCACTACCAAATAGATATTCCAAATCTTGACCAGTGGAATCTTAAAGAAATTATTAACAATTTGAAGTACACCTCAAATAATCATACAGCGGATGACCGCAATTTGAATATACTATGAAAGAAGCAAAACATTATGGAGCCAACTATCTAACAGACACAGGCGAGTTCCTTAAACAATTAAAAATTCATTCCTACACGCCTTTCTCGGATATCCGGGAAGGAGTCGTCGTAGATCTGGGTTGTGGAACGGGAATGGATGCCGTAAACTTAGCTGGCATGTTGACAGAAAATGTGCGCGTTGTCGGTATTGATCACGATCCACGATTAATTGAACAGGCAAAGATTGCGGCAGGCTCAAGAAAAAATATTGATTTTGTACAAGGAGAAGTCTATCAGCTTGATTTCGAAGAAAATGCGGTATCCGGAATTCGTATGGAACGTGTGATTCAACATTTATCCCAACCTCAAACGATGTTTCAGGAAGTTTATCGCGTTTTGCGTACTGACCATCCGTTGGTTATCGTTGAGACAATCTGGAATAGCCTGAATTTTTATACGGGACACGTAGAGACTGAGCAAAAAATACGTAGTTATCTGACAAACCAAAAAGTTAATAATGGTTGGGCAGGGAATAAACTTACCGGAGATCTCACGGGCAATGGTTTTCGGGAAGTTCGTTTAGAAACCTTCTGTATGGTGGTTACTTCAAAGGAAGAAGCTGATCGTTATCTTTTTTTGGATAAGATATTGTTGGAGATGGTGGATAAAGGAGTGCTCACCGATGAAGAGACTACAGAGTTTTCACGAACGCTGGAGCGAGCAGATGAGAAGGGTTATTTTGTGAGCTCGATGAATTTAATTTTAACGAAGGCTATCAAATAGTGTCATAAAGATGAGATTATGGCTTGTCCTCTTAAGTCTTCTTATTTTTTCGGGTGATTTACAGACCCACGCTGAAGAAATACGAAAAACATCAACACATCGGCTTTCTGTCGGGGAGAATCTAGCACTTTATACCGGTGGCGAAGTGTCTTCTTTTTCCGATGTTGTTTCTTCTAAAGAATTTCAGGATTTAGAAGGTGAAGTGCCAAACTTAGGAGTTTCTTCCTCTGATCAATGGCTGCGCTTACCCATTACAAACAATATCCAGGACGCTAATCTTTTGCTTGAGATAGCATATCCTCTTTTAGATGAAGTCGAGTTGTTCTCCCCGTCGGATGATGGCAGCTATCGATCGATAAAATTGGGAGAACATCAGGCTTTTTCAGAGAGAAAGTACCAAGTGCCAAGTTATGTGTTCGATATTGATGTACCCATACATACAACGAAAGTTTTTTTTCTACGGATTCGTAGTACGGAACAAATTATCTTGCCCGTTTATGTGAGCGACAGCCCTTCTTTATTCTTAAAGGCAAATATAGATACCTTAATTAATGGGATTTATATTGGTATCGTATTTATTATGGCCATTTACAACCTTTTCCTGTTCTTTTCGGTAAGAGAAAGAGGTTATCTTTATTATGTACTATATGTTGCCTTTGCTGGGATCACACAAATGGGAATAAAAGGATATAGTTTCCAATATTTATGGCCACATTTTCCTGATTTCGCGACTATAGGACCAATAATTTTTGGTAGTTTGTCCGGTTTGAGTGCTTTGCTGTTTGCAGATTCTTTTCTACAGATAAAGAAGAATGCTCCCCATTTGAGATGGGTCTTTGGTATGTTTATCGTCTTCTTTATCATAAGCTTCTTTATGACTGTTTTTCATTGGAAACAGGTAGGGTTGCTCAGTATGCAACTGAACACCGGTATAGCTTCGCTTTTTGTACTATATGTCTCCTATCGTGTTATGATAAATGGGTACAGGCCAGCACGATATTTTGTATTTGGATGGACAATACTTCTCCTGGGTTCAGTAATATTTCTTTTAAAAGACTACGGTATATTAGAATATAATGATTTCACGAGTAATTCTGTTCAGGCGGCATCAGTTGTTGAAATGGCTCTTCTTTCGTTTGGATTGGCGTATAGTATCAATATTCTGAAACAAGAGAAAGAGCAATCTCAGGCACGGGAGTTGGCTGTGTTGGTAGAAAACGAGCGTCTGGTTCGTGAACAAAACATATTTTTGGAAGAAAAAGTGGATGAACGGACACGTGAGTTGACTAAAACTAACGAATCATTACAGACTACATTGATCCATTTAAAGGAAACGCAATCACAGCTTGTCGAAGCTGAGAAGATGGCTTCTTTAGGTCAGCTTACGGCAGGTGTTGCTCACGAAATCAATAATCCGATTAACTTCGTAACATCGAATGTGGCACCGTTGAAGCGTGATATTAAGATGATTTGGGATACACTCGATGAAGTAGAACGGGTAGCTTTTGCGGATGATTTATCTGCCGATGAAAAGCAAGCACATATTAAAGCTTATAAAGAGGAGCT
Source organism: Sphingobacterium sp. (assembly GCA_040392845.1). Classification (GTDB taxonomy): domain Bacteria; phylum Bacteroidota; class Bacteroidia; order Sphingobacteriales; family Sphingobacteriaceae; genus Sphingobacterium. Next base: position 8,147 of record JBEBVG010000111.1, read on the forward strand.
GGATATCGACTATCTCAAGACTGAGGTAGATTTCCTGCTGAAAGGTATGCATGATGGTGCCAGTAGGACCGCTGAGATTGTAAAGAGCTTACGTATTTTTTCGCGTGTCGATGAGGATACGCTAAAATTTGCGGATGTAAATGAAGGCTTGGAATCGACTATGGTCATCTTAGGCAGCTTAATAAAAGATAAAGTAGAGGTACGGAAGCATTATGGTGATCTGCCTATGATAGAGTGTTATGCAGGTAAGCTTAACCAAGTGTTTTTGAATATTTTGACGAATGCTATTTATGCCGTGGACAAGAAGTTTGTTGATGGGGTAGGAGGAAAGCTGGATATTGAAACGGGAATACATACGGATACATCCTTCGTTTATATAAAAATAGCGGATAACGGTATCGGTATTCCAGAGGATATCCGGGAGAAGCTCTTTGAACCTTTTTTTACGACAAAAGATGTCGGAGAAGGAACAGGCTTAGGGATGTCTATTGCATATAACACGATAGCGAAGCATCACGGTAAGATTATAGTCGAGTCTGAAGTGGGAGTGGGAACAGCTTTTACACTGATAATTCCTATTCAGCAAAATATTTAGAAAAAAAGACCTTAAAGTCATAAATATCAGTTAACTTCGTTATGTAGTCGTCAGGTTAATACCTTATTGTTATAGTTATGCAAAAAGAGCTAGAAGTATTATATATTGATGATGAAATAAATAATCTGATTGGTTTCAAGGCTAATTTTAGATACCGCTACGTGGTCCACACAGCATCGAGTACCACCGAAGCACGAGAAATACTCCTGAACAATCCGGATATACGTGTCATCTTTTGTGATCAGCGCATGCCTGGTGAGCTGGGCGTGGACTTTTTACATCGGATTAAAAAGGAATTTCCAAGGCCTATTCGAATTCTGTTGACAGCCTATGCGGATATGGAGACCGTAATAGAGGCGGTAAATAAAGGACATATATTCAGGTTCGTTCGTAAACCCTGGCAGGAAGAAGATATCATTTCTTCGATACAGGAAGCCAATAAATTCTATATAGCAAGCTCGCTCTTAGATATTCGCAATGAAGAGCTGCAGAAAGCTTATGATGAGTTGGATAAGTTTGCTTACAGTGTGAGCCATGATCTTCGTGACCCCCTCTCTGGCGTTCAATCCGCTATCAAACTTGCGCTGCAGTTTGACAAGATTGAAGATGTGCGTGAACTACTGATGCTGATGGGTGATTCGCTGACGAGATTAGATGCGTATATCGACAGTTTACGGGACTATTATTTGCTAAGACGAGGCGAACTCACCTTATCCGAGATTGATTTTCATCAGCTTTTTGAAAGTATAGGCCAGTTTTACAAAATGTCTACGCAGAATAATGATGTTGCATTTGAGATACATGTTGAGCAGACAGATGTCTTTAAAGGCGATAAAGCTGTTCTTGAGTTGATTTTACATAACCTATTGTCGAATGCTTTTAAATACCAGCAAATCGATTCTGATAATAAACGTGTCAACTTATCGGTAACTGTAGCAAATGGTTACGCTAAAATCGTTATTACCGATACAGGTATAGGAATATCTTCGGATCATATCGATGATATTTTTAAACTGTTCTTTAGAGGAAGTGACCAAGCTAAAGGTATGGGGTTCGGTCTTTACAATGTGCAGAGTGCTTTGCTGAAATTACAGGGTACTATAGACGTCAAGTCGCAAATTGGAGTTGGGACAACGTTTACACTTGCCATCCCAACCAAATGACCTTCTGCATATGATGGACAGTAGCTTAAGAGAGTAACTTTTGCCGAAGTAAAAACTCCAGCTGTTCATTCGATACTTCCAATTTTGAATTCGCTTCTTCTATTTTTTTCCGTTCCGCATAGACATCATAGGCACGTTGGATTGTTTGATCTAACTCTTCTTCACTCCATGGCTTGTTAAGATAATGGAAGATCTTTCCTTTATTTATCGCATCTATTACGGCACCCATATCGGTATAGCCCGTGAGCAAAATGCGCATAGGAAAGGGGTCGATCTTGATGACCTCTTCCAGAAACTCTACACCTGTCATTTCGGGCATTCGTTGGTCCGTGATAATAATATCTATAGGCGTTTTCTTTATGATGTCTATTGCCGCAGTTCCACTTATAGCTGTATAGACTTTATATTTCAGACGAAATGTCGCCTTAAAGGAAATCAAATTGTTCTCCTCATCATCAACATACAATATGGTGATCTTCTCGCTCTTCTTTTCCATGACTTTT
>JBEBVG010000112.1:0-10405 GCA_040392845.1 Sphingobacterium sp.
CATCAACAAACTATTTCTTCGACTATCTGCCCAAAGGAAAGCGGGAGTTTGAATACGAAGTAAAAGCCAATAATGCAGGTGTTTTCAACTCGGGAATAACGACCATCGAAGGAATGTACGATCCGGCAGTACGCGCCCGGTCGAATAATGTAACGGTGATTATTGTGGAGTAACGGAGTATTGTTACAGATCTTTACGGATAAGAAACCAAGAAAATGGTGTTTTGAAAGCGTGTCTAATCCGAAAATTAGAGTGCTAAAACCTGTTTATTATCCAATAATAATTTTTGTAATGTGTCGTAGGAAACATCCTGCACACCAACCTCTTCGTCAATCGCCAAACACGCTGCTAAAGCTGCACTCTGTCCCAATATCATGAATACCGGTTCCATACGTATACTCCCGAAAGCAATGTGTGAGCTGGAGATACATATCGGCACTAATAAATTTGTACATTCCTCTTTCTGAGGCACAAGTGAACGGTAAGAGATTTTATAAGGCCCTCTCTTTGGTTTTACACCTATATCTCCTTCGTTCTGAACGTAGCCATCAGCTTTGACATACCGCTGCACATTATGCGAATCTAGGGTATAGGATCCCATACCCACAGGATCAGAAATCTCGCGTTCACTAAACGTATCATGTTCCGTCATCACATACTGCCCCACCATACGACGGGCCTCTCTGATGTAGAGTTGATGAGGCCAATTTCCATTGTCGGTAAATTCATCTTTTGCCAATCCCCATTGTGCCATTTCTTCTCGTACTTCAGTAGGCACTTTAGCATCATTTGCCAGAAAATACAGTAGACCTTTCTGATATTCTTCATGTTCTTTAACAATCTCTTTACGGCGTTCATAGCCCGCTTCGGGATAATCGTAATTCATCCCGATAAAATCCGTGCTGAATGGCCCATGATTATTGGTATCTGTCTTACGGTTCGGTATGGGATCAAACTTACGGAAGGTTTCCCGCCACCCCGAGGCGAAAACCCGAGCCAACAGCTCGTAGTTTCCGGGGTTATAATGATCGGGTTTCGGAAAAGGTACGCGATTATCCGGGTGGTTACTGAGACACATCCGGAAGCAATATGCCTGTAAACGATCGTCGCCTTCTCCATAAATACCCGGATCCTCAGCTGCCACCCCGTATAACAGTCCGCTCGTACTGTCTCCTTCGACCACATAAGGACTGATATTGCTCTTAAACCAGTGATCATGATGTAAGACACCCGTTTGTATTCCATTCCATTTCTCTCCGTACACACTGTTCGCTTCCCGCCCCACATGATAGCTCACTCCGGCAGCAGCCATTAAATCCCCCTCATAAGTCGCATCAATAAACATATTTCCTTTATATGTCTTCCCACTGAGCGTCTTAATAGACACGATGCGGCCTCTTTCTTTCAACACACCACTCTCCCGATCCAGCCACTCGTCCCGACACACTTTCAAATCGTACTCTTTGACATAATCCTCGAATACCTGTTCGGCGACATGGGGTTCGAAGATCCACATCGTGCGGGCGTCTCCATCTATAGCACGAGTACCCTGACCGGTATTCCCGTATTCGGCATGTTTCTGCCAGCGCCACGCCGCGCTATCCTGATAATGCTGATAAACACGATGATAAAAATCGCGTGCAAGCCCACCGATCACTGATTTATCACCGGTATCGGTAAACCCCAGTCCACCCGATGACAATCCGCCCAAATGTTTGTCCGGCGATACGATAATAACGGTTTTACCAGATCTCTTTGCCTGTACGGCTGATGTTACCGCAGCCGAGGTACCGCCATAGATAATCAAATCTGCTTGATATTCGTTTGAACGCAATTGGTTACAAGAGACAAACAGCCCCATGATAACTACACTCCACAGTATTTTATTCATGTTTTCTACTTTTCTGTTACATTTAAGTTTAAAACCTCTATTATATTCGGTGCAATAACCTCTTCTCCACCTTTCCTATTTGGATGTAAGCCATCTGGAACATATTGTCTGAAAACTTCTTCTCCTTGATCCAGGATGATCTGCCAATTAGTGGAATGGTCGATAAGCATCACACTTTTCTCGCGTGCAACCTCCCTATACATCGCATAATACTTCTGGAGGTGAGGCCTATAATCCGCCGATTTACCGATCGGCATGTTCATAATCTGTAAAAATATATCACAGGAATCGTTGTAAAGCCTGACCCGATCAATCATATACTCTAGATTCAATTTAGCGAGCGCAACGGAAGTTCCATATTCTTGAAACGCATCATTCATACCGAACTCTATAAACAGCGCATCCGGCTTTTTGGCAATGACACTATCTTCAAAGTTTTTCACTCCCCAAACAGACCACATCCCTCCCTTTCCAGCAAGTGTATAGCTGAAGAGATTATCCCCATAATCTTTCGAAATACGCCGTGAAACCACTTCCATCCACGCCTTTCCATTTCCTCCACTCGACAAACTCGTTCCATATACAACGATATGCTGCGGTTGCCCATGTTGCAAACGCTTAAGAAAGTTTGGTTGACAAAAGGCAGAGGGAGATAGCAGCATACTGCAAATTATCAAAACTAGTTTTATCATTTTTTTCAATATAATATTACGCATAATTATCCTGTCACGACTCTTCAATTACATCCTATCCCACCCTCCGGATTGTTGTGGATAAGGATCGCCTGCTATAACCGATTCGATTTGCTTCTGCGGAATTGGTCGTAATACATGGAAATCTTGTATATTATCCTTAGGCAGGGTATGATTTGTCCATTTTGTGGTGAAGAACCCATACTTCCGTACCCGCTCCACTAATTTTTGTGTGCGAACAAGGTCGAGCCAGCGCAACTGTTCACCACAAAGCTCCCGTGTTCTTTCATCAAGAATATAATCAATGGTTATATCAGCAGCCGTAATCATCAGGTCATTTATATATTCTTCCTTCGAAGCAGCCCTTTTACGAAGTTCGTTAATGTAATAAGCTGCGCCGTTGCTGATAGAATTATTACCAAGTTTAAAGGCAGCTTCCGCAGCTATAAGGTATGTTTCGGCCAAACGATATACGATGATTGAACGTTGGGAGTCGAACGAAAGACTCGCACGGTTGGGATCTACAAACTTCTTCATTGTTGGAAATGATGGATCGGTATAGTTTTCGGGCGTAAGTATATAGTAATTCGTAGCCTCTATCTCTTCTTTGGTCATATTTTTACCGGGAAGATATCCTGCAAGGTCTCCTTTTGTTCCACTTCTAATGGCAGAATACTTGTTATCGCCAACGTAAAATTCTTGTGCTTTATTCTGAAAATCGATTGGGGCAGTCCATTCACTTTGGAATGTACCGTAATAGCGCGAATCTTTGTCTATATCACCGAAAGCTTCATTATATAGCCAGCTCGTTCCATGATATCGCGCGTACACACGCCCATCTTCTATTTGTTGAACATTACCGCTACCATTAAAATTAAAATAACCAGCGACAAAAACATGGCAAAGATGGTTGATGTTCGCATCCCTTTCCGGTACACCGTAAATCGGGTCGTCTGTCATCTGTACATTATAAAGGATCTCCTGGTTATTTTCATTGCCAGGTTTATGGATATCTGCATATCTTGGCATAAGTGTAACCCCTGTCTGGCCACTGTCCTGAATTAGTTCGGTCGCTATTTCGTATGCATTCTGGAAATCGGTAGGTTGGGATGCACTACTCCACCCTCGTGTAAGATACACTTTTGCCAACAGGTGGCGGGCTAAAGCTTGTGTAACACGACCCGGATCGGTATCTTTCGGTCCGGCAGGCAGATTTCCGGGAGTTGTACAATATAACAGGTCTTCGATAACAAAATCGTATACATCGGCCATCGGGTCCCGTTTAGCTTCTTTTACAATTCCGTCATTATATGTGCGGTTCAAAGTTACATCGCCAAAGAACTGCACCAAGCGGAAATAAAGCAACGCCCGAAAGAACCTGGCTTCCGCCAGCATGGTTATTTTTTTTGCATCTGTAATACCCGTCATGTCTTCGCCAAAGTGTATCAGACCATTGCAAGTATTAATCAACGTATAGGAAGATCGCCAATAGGAATAAATATAGTCCGAAGTGGGTTTATAGTTTGTTGTATAATTTCCAAAATTATAAATGTCACCCGAAGCACGGCTATAGAATTCATCGGTTCCGGTTACAGTTAACATATGAATAGCGCTAATGGGGCCGTAAAAAGCTCTCATTCCGCCATATACACCGTTTAACCCAAGTTCAAACCCCTGTGGTGTATTAAACGACTCAGGTGTCATTTTCGAGTGATTTTCCTCTTCTAGAAAATCAGCGCATCCCGTAACGAAAAGTAACGGAAAGCATGCTAATAAACATATTATATTTTTCATTTTCATGTCTTAATTAGAAAGTTACATTGATACCGAATAACATTTGCCATGATGGAGGAATTACCGTATTCATCACACGGTTGGTCTCGGGGTCAAGCCCATTGTAATTGTTCACATATTCGGAGAAGAAGGTAAACGGATTTGTCGCTGTCGCGTATATACGAGCCCTACTTAACCCGATTGAACCAAGAAGTTTATCGGGCAACGTATACCCCAATGTCAGTGTCCGTATCTTAAGATAAGATGCATCGAATAATGTAAGTGTGCCCTTATACAGTATGCTCTGCACCCTGTTGTTCGGAGCGGGCCAGCGAGCATCTGTTTTCTCCGGCGTCCAATAGTCAACATCCAGGTTATTGTAATAACCACCCATCAAGGAATTCTGTCCACCACCATACAGTTCAGACCTCAGCAAACCACCCTGTCGGAAATTCATAACCACTGTTAAGTCGAAGTTCTTATAGGCTAGTGTATTTGTCCATCCGCCTTCAAAGTTAGCCTGATGACTTCCCAATACTTTCCGGTCATAGTCGTTGATGATGCCATCGGGTTCACCGTTGGGCCCACTGATGTCGTCCACCTTAATTGTTCCTATTACGGACTCATCACCCGATATTTGAAGTCCGAGGCTTTCTGCAAGTGCCCGGTCTTCGGGCGTATCTTGCCAGATACCCAATCCTACATATTCGTAGAAAGATCCCAGCGGATGACCGACAAAGAGGTTGTCAGAAATCAGTTGATCTGCTCCTTCGGTAAGTTGAACGACTTTATTCCGGTTAAAGTAGATATTTAAATCGGTAGTCCATTGGAATTTATCCTTGCCGTTGCCATTGAAAACATGTATACGGACATTCGTCTCCAATCCAACATTTTCTGTTTTACCTACATTGTAAGGGATTGCCGTACTGACACCACTCGTTGCAGGAGGCGTGAAACTCATCATCAAATTGTTGGAATATTGTTTGTATACTTCCATAGAGCCGGTAATCCGATTACCCAAAAAACCAAAATCTATACCGGCATTATAACTGGCTGTACGTTCCCACTTCAATTCACTGTTGGAGGCGGCAGTCGGATAATATCCAAGTACCCCCTGAGACCCAAAGATATACTTATTGCTGCTCATATCACCCTGTGTGTCATAGGGGGCCACATTGGTATTCCCTACTTCCCCATAACTGAGCCTCAATTTCAACTGTGACAATATGCGCGAAGTACTTGTCATAAATTCTTCATTACTGATATTCCATGCTACCGCGGCAGAAGGGAAATAATGCCACTTATTCCCTTTAGCAAGACGTGAAGAGCCATCGGCACGAAGTGTCGTCGTCAGGTAATAACGTTGGTCATAATCATAATTAAGACGGCCCATGTAAGAAAGCATGCTCCATTTGCTGTAGTTTCCATCTCCTTTATGGTTTTCAGCCGTACCTGGATTGTAGTAACCTACCTGATTGGTCGGCACGTTTTCATAGTTCAGATCGAAATTCTGCGCTTCCCTTTCTCCGGCACTAAACAATGTCGTAACGTTAAAATTATGCCTATCTATTTTTTTATCATACGTCAAAAGGTTTTCAATGGTATAATCTATAAGCGAGGCTGATTGGTTATAGCCATAATTCGATGACTGGCGACGCTTGCTTGTTCCTTGCTGATAGTAGCGTTGCAATGTGGTCTGCGATAACTGCACACCCGCATTAAGCCTGTACTTAAAGCCGTGGGTAAGGTCCGCTTCCAGATAACCCGTTGTAAAGGTCGATAATCGTTTGCGATCGTCTTGTATAGCCCCCTCACGCAGATCCATTAGTGGGTTGCTCATCAGGTCATTCGGATGTACTTTCTCCCGTATGGATCCGTCGTCCATCAAGGGTGTGAGCAATGGACTCAGTCTTAGGGCGTCGCCCATGGGATTAAGGCTCTCCCCTTTGCTGATATAGTAGGTATTCAACGTATTGAGCCCTAATTTTAAGTATTTGTTTATCGTATGGTCCACCGATAATTTCTGGGTTATGCGCTCCATCGATTGTAAGTCATATATACCCGTCGCTTTATAATATCCCAATGATGCAGCATACTGGGTATTTTTAGATCCGCCCGCTACACCTACCTGATGATTGGTGATTGCTGGATCCTTGTCATACAATTCCTTTTGCCAGTCGGTATATACTCCATTTTCATAGCCTTCCGTTTCTCCGTCAAGTCCTCCTTCAAATACCCTCTCTAATACCCTGGGGTCGTCGATGCCTGTGTATCCGTCCGAATTTTTGTACCGATTGTACATGGCCCATTTCCGGAGTTCCATATACTCATCCGAATTCATAAGATCATAAAACCCTAACGGCTTGTTGATTCCAAGATACCCGTTATAGGTAACTGTAGCCTTTGCCGCCTCTGCTCCACGCTTGGTCGTCATAAGTATAACTCCATTGGCTCCACGCGAACCATATATTGCTGTTGACGAAGCATCTTTAAGAACAGTAACCGAAGTGATATCTTCCGGCGCAATATTGTTCATCATACCTAAATCGTAAGGAATGCCATCTACAACCAAAAGTGGATCATTGCCGGCAGCTATGGAACGGGTTCCGCGAATACGGATTTCGGGCGTATGTCCCGGATGTGTCGACCCACCGCTACGTTGTATATTCACACCTGATCCTGCGCCTTGCAGAGCCATCGCAATATTTGCAGCAGGAGTGTTACGGATTGTTTGTTCACCGATTACGTTGACAGCTCCGGTCAAATCAGATTTCTTCACTGTGCCATACCCCACAACGACCACTTCATCCAAATCACTGATTTCTGGCTCCAAGGTTACATTGATAACAGATCTCCCTCGTACAGCTTCCTCCTTCGGAACGAAACCCAAGGAATGAAAGGTGAGTATTCCGTCTGGTTTAACAGCTATGGTATAGCCGCCATTTTCCGTCGTCGCCACGGTGGATGTTGTCCCGGCCACCGATACGGAGATTCCTGCCAAAACAGCGCCATTAGCATCACGAACGGAGCCTGTTACCACATGCTGCTGAGAAATAGAATAGGATTCTGGCTTATCCGATTGCTTGTTAATATGTTTGAGTCTTTCCACCTCCTTCTCTTTCAGGACGATCGTTTTATCCATAATAATATACGTCAGGGGTAGTCCTTGAAGACATTCATGCAACACGGTTTCTACCGTCGCATTCCTAAGATTAACATTGACTTTACGAGCATCATCTAGTCGTTTTGCTGAATAAAAAACCGTTAGGTCGGTCTGTTTCTTGATTTCCCGAAAGACTTCCTTCATGGAAATGTTATTTTGCCGGAGCGTCACATAGTGTTGCGCCACACTACTCGCTCCTACCTGCATAACGAAGAAGATGATTGTTAGCGTAAGTTGAATGCGCATAAGCACTTGTCTTTTTAACACCCGTTGAAGGGTGCGAGTGATTTTTTCGTACATTTGCAATAATGTTTGGTTCAATTGATTAACGATAGATTTATAAATTGTCCTGAACAATCTGCCTTGCAGATATTGCCGAAAGTGTTGGTCGCACTTTCGGCTTCTTATTCATTTTAATAGATTTAGATCACAACATCCTGTTTTTTCTCTTTGATATATGGTTCTTATTTACGTGCATTACGAACAATAATTGTCCTGTTTTTGACTTCGAGTACTAAGTCTCCCGCTTCCTGCATAATATTGAGCACTGTCTGAAGATTGCTATAGCGCGAAATACTTCCCGAAAAACACTCATCTGACGGCACATAATTATTATAATCAATCGCAATATCATACCAGCGTGCTACCCGTTGCAATACTTCCTTTGCGGATTCGTTACGAAATATAAATTCACCGTTCTTCCAGTCCACATAATCATACACGTCTACTTTATTTTTTTCTAGTCCATTCTTCCCATTCTTTCCCTGTTCGCCAGGGAGAAGTGTTATATTTTCAAGAGATCGTAGTGTTTCCACACGAACTTTACCATTCACTAAGGTGGTCTTCGTATCATCTTCATCTTTATAAGCCGATACATTAAATTCTGTTCCTAAAACGGTTATCGTTTGATTGGCGCTAACGACTTTGAATGGTTGAAAATGCACGGTCGGGTTTTCAGTCTGTATACGCTTTACATCGAAATAAGCTTCTCCTTCTAATTCAACTACGCGATCCCCTTTACCGAAATGGGAAGGATATTTTAGTGTTGACCCGGCATTTAGCCAAACCACGGTTCCGTCAGCCAGTGTAACTTTATACGTTCCTCCGCGAGGTGTACTTAGGGTCAACCATTGTGGGGATGATGATTCCAATGCTAAAACAGCGGAGGTACCATCATTATACGTGATTTCTTGCCCTTCGATGATAATGCCATCACGACTTTCATCCAGAGTTACTATCCTGCCGTCAGCAAGTGTTATCGTTGCTTTGTTCCCTCCGGGCATAATATCCGATTCAGATACTATAGCATCACCAGCTTTCGGCGAGAATACAAACCAAGAAACCCCTATAATGCTGAATATAAGCACAGCAGCGACATAAGGAAACCAACGGTACCAATCCGATTTCTTTCCCGATCCGATATGTTTTCTTAAATTTAATTTTATTTTATCGGTCAAATCTTTTACTGTTTCGGATGAATTGTATGCTACTGTATTCGAAAATTCTTTACTCAAAAGATCATCGAATGTCTGGGGTACACCATAGTCTTTAAAATAATCCAACATCTCCTTCAACTCCTCCTCAGAAATAGAATGATTTATATACTTTCTACATAATACCTCGATATCGTGTTGGCTCTTACCCATTATAACTATCGGTTAACTTCATGTATTACACCTGATATGCAAAAAGCAAGCAAGCAAAAAAGCTTTTTTTTCATAAAATACTGTAAATCAAATTGAAAAAAATTAAAAAAGTAGGAGGAGAAGAACTGTATATAAAAAACCGAAGATTTCAGCGTGATTTTTCAGTTCCCCTTTTAAGAAAATATTGGCATTTCTGATGTGGCTATTAACAGTCGTGATAGATATTTCTAACTGTTCACTCACTTCCTTATAACTTAACCCGTCGAGTTTGCAAAGCATGTAAACCTTTTTTTGCTGGGGAGGCAAACGATCTAACAATCTGTGCAGCATCTGTTTAATTTCCTTTTTCTCTATCCAGTCTTCTATTTCATTACTGTCCGTTACCTTAAAGTGTGTCAGAAATTCCTCTCGCAGACGATTGTCGTTCGCTATTTTACGAAATACATTTTTGGTTTTATTTATCGCGCTCCGATAGAGGTAAGCAGGAACGGACTTCGCAGCATCCATCTCGTGACGTTTCTCCCATAACATCATAAACACATCCTGCAATACCTCTTCAGCCAATTCGTAAGAGCGTAACAACCGGATAAGATGCGTCACCAGTTCATTTTTATACCGATCGTAAATCTCCAAAAAAGCGTTTTGGTCGTCATTATTCAACAAGACAACCAAGGCTTCATCTGTATGATCTTTTAGATATTTCATGTCCTATCGTCAACACAACAAGATGTTATTTACAGTTAAAGGTGTATAGTTGAGGAATCTTTGTTTATAATTGTATCTAAGATTAAGATTCATTAATCAAAGTCAAAAATCAACAACAAATATGCAGTTTTTTTTCAACCAATAACTGCTATTTTAAATCAAAAAAGCGCCATTTTGTATCATCTATACGAAATCTCATCCGTCATATCACAGCTTCCACAGTTTGACACAAAACAACACCTTATCAGGCAGCCTCACTTTACACCACCTTAAAGATCTGTATATCAGAATTTTGATTTGTCTTCTTTTTAAGAACGGGAAGATTTATAATTCCAGCTTAGCGATATCATAGTGTCAAATTTTGCTTTTCCATGATGAAATCAATTTATTAAAGCAAACACACGGAAATATCCCGTACAACACTGAAATTAGTATGATTTTTTACTTCAGGCTGCTACAGATTATTACGGATAAGAAACCAGAAAATCCGCCAGCTTTTGTACGGCTATAGCCCGATGGCTGATGGTATTCTTTT
>JBEBVG010000113.1:0-10307 GCA_040392845.1 Sphingobacterium sp.
TTAAAGTCTTAGCGGTGTGTTCAGGTCTATTATAAACAAAGAGGACAATAGGGGCATAATTTTTCATTTATTTCTTTGTTATGATGATTATTTATAATACAAAAATAAGAGTTATTTGCATCAGGTTTTGTTGTTATAAAAACTTCCTGATTTAAATTTAAGAGCTATACTCTTTTTTTGATACCATTCCATACTTCTATAATTAATTGGGGTTTACATAAATACACGGTGCCCAAATACAATATAGATAGAATTCCAAGTTTAACGATCCCTTTAAAATATAGATTATTAAACGTATTGCCCAAAATATATGCTATAGTTGCAGCAAATGCTGCTAAACAAAGATATACAGATATGTTTTCAATAAATCTAGTGAGTCTTAGCCCCTGCAGTTTTGAGACGGAAAACTGCCATAAACAAAAGGAAAACAGTTGAGTGGCAGCGAGAGACCAAGCGATAATAACGAGACCATAAGGATATAAAAGGCCTAAAAGAACAAGTTGAAGGAAACCCGTTCCTATTATGTTTTTCATGTATATATCTGATTTACCTCGACTAAGTATATAGCTTTGAAAAACGTGTATCAATGGAAATAAGGAGCCTCCATAAGCGGCGATCTGAAGTAAGGGAATAGAATTAGACCATTTATCAGTTATTGTCAACAAGATGAATTCCTGGGAAACTATGCCTAAACCAAACATAAGAGGAAAGGAGACGAAAGCGGTAAAAGAAACTAATTTATCCAAAATTCGATTTTGCCTCGACTTATCATCTTCGACACCAGCTAACATCGGTTGGGTGAAATTGGTGTTCATACTCAAAATGAACGTTTGGGCCATAGTGCTCCATTTGTTAGCCTGTGATAAATAGCCCACATTATCTTTTGTATAAAATTTCCCTACAAAAACAGAATATATATTAATGTTGATAATTTGGAAAATATTCGACAGAAATACCTTAGAGCTAAATTTATACAATGAACGAATAGGAGAAAAATCTATAGATATGGTCGGCCGAAAATCAGAAAAATACCATAACATAACCGTATAGACAGTAATATAGGAAATAGATTGTATAGCTAAGCTCCAATACTTATACCCTAGAGCGGCCATGACTAATGCAATAGCTCCCGACAAAGCAACTGCTATAGTCATAGAGATAACCCTTTCTTTTACCCTTAAATTTTTAAATAAATAGGCAGCGTGCGCAATTCCTGTACTTCCAATTAAAAATCCGACAAAAATCAAACGAGCCAAAGATGTTAGTTCGGGAATATCATAAAATCGAGCAATATAAGGGGCAATCATGAATAAGATGCTATACAAGCATATACTAATAAAAATGCCGGCCCAAAACACTGCATTATAATCGCCGTGAGTAACATATTTCTTATTGGCTATGGCACTAATAAAACCACTTTCTTGAAGAGAAGAGGCAATTTGTGAAAAAATAAGTAATAGACTTACCATGCCATAGTCTTCAGAGCTCAACAGACGGGAGAGTATAATACCAACGATCAATGCAAATAATTGCTGAACGAAATTGCTAATCCCACCCCAAATAATTCCACTTATTGCTTTTTGCTTAAGAGAACTTACTTTTTCAGAAGAGATATCATCAGGAACCATGCAGTACAGGTGTTTGTTGAGAAAGTCAATTATCGATTAATGTTTGTAATATTTTTATAAACTTTATTTTTCTTTTATCTAAACTGAATTCTTGTTTAAAGTCATATGGCGATGACTTTAAACTTATCATCTGTGATTCCAATTCATATTCTTCCTTGATAATGAAAGGAAGTTCAGTGCGGTAAAAAGAGGGAAATATAGCATATTTACCATATTTTATGGCGTCGCCTATACTTCCAGATATTTTAGTTTGGCCATAGATTTCAGTAGATCCAAAACTTGTTGTATACTTTTGTATAGGACACCACAGCAAATCAGCAGTAAGTAACTCCTGCTCAAAAATATGAGGTGAAATCCTTTCCTCGAAATACTTAAATTTAATATGTCTTGGCAATAAAGCTTCGTATAATTTTATCTGTTGAAGTTCTTTTTTTTCAGCTTTGCCTAAAAAAACGAGTTCTACATCATTTTTGAATGTTCTGATTGTTCTTAGTACATGTGTATAGTTTCTTTTTTCTTGAGAAACTGTTCCTGGAATTACAATTTTGAGAATGGAGGTCTCTTGAGGATAGGAATCTACTTTATTGAAAAAAACGGGTAGAAAGATATAAGACGAGTTTGCAAAGGTTTTGTCAAGGACTAGTAAATGATCTGCTTTTTTATAAACCGATGCTGCCTGAAAAAGCCCTTCTTTTAATATAAGTTTCAGCTTATATTTTAATTGTCCCTGCCAAATAGATTTAAGCAAAATAGACCAAGAGGCTCGACTGAAGTTTAAGTTGTGTACAATTATAGCCACTTTGTACTTTCTACACACTTCTTTAAAAAGATTAAAGTGTCTTTGTACTGTTCCTATAATAACCAAATCGTAGTGTCTTTGCTGTAATAATTTCAACAATGATTTGGGCGTTGCGGTTAATAGCGTTCCCTTTTCGATGGATAAAGAGGATCTTATCTTATCTGAAATAATAAAATCGGCCTCAAAATAGGAACTGTTTTGCAATAAATCAAAAATTGATTCAATAATTTCAACGTGGGTTTCCAGTTCTATATAAGCAATTTTTTTCTTTTTCATTCCGACTGCAGTACCATATAAGTTTTCCACAAAAGATAAGATTACTTTGTCCAAGTCTTTGACTAGTCCTTTCGCAAATGTAGTGAATTGCGGCTATATCTAGAAAACTACCCGCGTAGACGTCTCTTTACAATTGCCTCAACTTGTTTTGATTTTATACAAAGCATATAATATTTGAATAACAATGGAACAGAAAAATACGAATTGAAAATGTTAAAAATCGATCTATATGTCGACCATTTTATGGATGGATTAAGTGTAAAAATTTGACAAGTGAGCCACCTTAACGTTAGTCCTTTTGAGATATCGAGCTGATACAATAAGTTTATCTGTATCAACCATTTTATATATAGCTGAGAAGCCTTTATTTTTTGTTTGACATTTTCTATATCCTTATTATTGGATGAAATATTTTTTCCGCTACTCCTCCAATAGATAAAGGTATCTATAATCTCGATTTTTTTTGAGTTATGAAGTGAATAAAGTAGCCATGTCGCATCATCCGAGCTCCATGCTAATGGAAAATCAACAAAGCCATAAGATTCGTAAAGCGACCTATGGAAGATATATTCTACAGCATAGCTCCGAAATCCTTTGCTTTCCAAGCGGTTGTGTATATATGTCTTGGATGACAGTTCTCCATTTAATAAATTCATCCTATCGTGTCGCTCTGCTCGTAATAAGCTGTCTCCTTTTTCATCAATTATCCTTGTATTGAATTTATATAATAGATTAGCTACTTTAACTTTTTGATAGAACGATTCAACAGCATCACTAGAGGCAATATCGTCATCGGCAAATAGCCAAACCCACTCTTCTTTCGATAATGCAACACATCTCTCCCACTGTTTTGTTAGTGACGTGCTTCCCATATTATTATCAAATCTATGATAGACAATGTTTATTTGACGTGAAAAAGGGGATATGATACTTTGTAAATCATATGGGCTACAGTCATCGCCGATATAAATTGTAAAATTTTTGTCTGTTTGTTTACTTAAAGACAAAAGTGTTTGAGCTAAAAAATAAGGCTTATAAGCTGGTATTATGATAGCTAATGCATGTCGATCTTTAAAATTTTCCTCAGACATTTTACCATTTTTTTATAATCTGTTTCCAATTCATGTTGTCTTTATTCTCTGGCTAAAGTTTTACATTTCGTAATACTGAAATAACCAGAACTCCATGCCGAGCAAATGCAAGTCTGGGAGGATATTCTCGTTTAACATGCTGTTTGCGATTTAATAAGGCTATTGTTCGGGAGGATTTTGATCCGGTTTACTCGCTTGAGTTACATCAGCCTTAAATCTCGGTTTAAACCCTGTCGGTTGGTTTCCTTGGTCTGTTGGGGTTGGGGCCTTATCTGTCGCTGAAGTAATACTTTCTTGTGTGGCAGATTTTGTAACTCCAGATTTGAATCTAGGAGTAAATCCTTTTGGCTTATTTTCAGTAGGAACACTCTCTTGAAGTTTTTCAGTAGTGTCTGCTTCCGCGACGGGGTCTTCTTCTTGCTTAGTTATCTTTGTTACACCCGCCTTAAATCGAGGCTTAAATCCTGCCGGTTTATTGGAGGCTTCGTCATGATCTGTCGTTGTCTGTTTAGTGGTGTCTGCGCTTGTGTTTTCGTTTTTCGTTACACCTGCCTTGAATCGGGGTTTGAAACCTGAGGGTTTGCTAGTCGTTTCCTCTATTGTGGGACTTTCTTGGGCAGACTCGGAGCTTGTTGTCTCGATTTTAGAAGCTCCCGCTTTAAACCGAGGTTTGAAACCTGCAGGTTTATTCTCTTGCGCAGGCGTTGATGGTTCCTCGCTTGTGTCATCGATAATATTTTCAGATGACGACGTTGGGGGAGTATCTGATTTAAATTTGGACTTGAACCCTAAAGTAGCCGATATTGGAGTTGTTGCCGATTGTCCGGCTGTCTCTGTTTTTTGGACAACAGAGTCGGGCTCATTTAATTTATAGCTTTTTCGAAGATTATTGAACCAAAATTTCTTTGTGTGATCGAAACTCTTCTCTCCCATCGCCTGATAATGTCTCTGAAATTCTGTATAAAGCTCCTGATTATCTGCCTTTAGGGCCTGAAGGTCAATTTTCTTCTTCGCAAAAAAATCTTCGAAAGTCAACATATACAAACTTAAATAAATTAGCTTTTATATGCAATACATCACAGGCGAACTACTTCTCATGCCAAGATCTCATTATCAAAAGATGTCCTTTTTGGACACTAGGTTTGCGGCTGCCTTTATAAAATTTTAATATATAAAAATATGTGCCTTCAGAGATGTGTTCTGCGGGCATCCAGTCATTTTTATAATCTGTATTACTGAATACTTCTACTCCAAACCGGTCCCTGACCTGCAATTCAACCTTGTCATATAAATTAGCCCCCACAATAAAAAATATATCATTGATATTGTCATGATTGGGCGTGATGACATTAGGGATATAAACACCTATTACCTCAATAATAACCTTAGCCGGTTCAGAAAAATTACCATTCACATCAGAAATTTGATACTCAAAGAAGTCTGTTCCGGTAAATAGATGATTGGGAATGTATTCAACAGTTCCATTTGCATGAATTGATAGGGTTCCGTTTTTTGCAGGAGTGGTAATGACTACAGAAGATCGGTTGATTTTACTTCCTTTAGAATAGTCGTTCTCTGATATATCTAGATTTCTAGCAAAGTTGTAACTAGTTTTGAAGGAATCATCTACAGCAATTGCCTGGGTTTTCTGAATGTTTATGAGGAGAGTCGAGATATTGCTTTTTAAACGGCTATTATCATATATTAGATATCTAACGGTTTCGACCACATCTTTTATATTTGCAAAGGGGGTATATTGGTATCCATTGTTTGTTTTAGCTATAGAGCCGTATTTAAAATCATCGAGAAAAGTCACCTCTTTTACTGTACTCGTTCCGATGATGTCATTTTTTATAAAATCAAACGTAATCTTCTTACCTTCATATACGTCAAAATAGTCATCCTGGGTGATATATGGTCTTGCCAGTGGCGTCTCGGTGGGCGAATCATCATTAAATGTGTTGCCTGATATATCTTTAACAATAAAGCCATAGTTGGTTGTTGTTGCTGTAACAGTGGCTGAATTGATAATTTTTCCTATTTGTAAGGCTTCTTCATCAATAATAAAATCTTCAAAGTGGCTTAAGGTGCCGTTTACGATCAAAGCATCTATGGTTATGTCTTCTTCAGATATCAGTCTGTCAATCAATTTAGCATCTCGAACGGCTTCATCCCCCTCGTGTTTTATTTCAAAATGATACCTTATCACATCTCCCAGGGTAAATTGGCCGTGTTCACCGGTTCCAATATTATCGACAACCTTTTTCAGCAAGATTTTTGGAATATCTAAAGAACTAAATACAGTTGGTATATCATTATCAAAATCTATTCCTGAGATATCTTTAACCAATCGATTACGTGGTGTAAATCCACTGACAATGGCCGAGTTGTAAATTTTTTTATGAAGATCTTTATCTGTCATTACATAATTATAATGAAAATTAAGAGTTTCTTGGGGATACAATTCAAAAGTATTCCAAATGGGTTCATCAGCAAGGAAATCATCGATGACAGATATGTTTTTTAACAAGACATCACCTAGATTTTTTATTTCAAAATGATAGGTTAGGTTGTCTCCGACGGACACAGTTTCACTTTTATCTGTATCATTATAAGTTACACTCTTTTTTAAACCTATCCTTGCGTTTTGCTCCAATGGGTCCAATAGGATCACATCATGATTCCATAAAATGTTATTACATTGGGTTTGACATTCTTCGGTAGCTTCTCCCGGATGTACCTTATCCATGTCTTGCGAGGTCGCATCTGGATCTGTTGTGTCTGGTGCTCGCACAATGCTGGCTTGAACAGGGATGGCTGTATAAAATTCCTCAATGGGAGTATCTACTTTAACATTAAATGTAAAAATTAGTTCACATCCTTTTGCTACATCTAAGATAGACGTGAACAGGTTGTCATTTAAATTATTGTATTTTGGAGTTCCACAGGAGTTGAGCGTCTGAAAAGACTGGATAGATACTCCAAAAGGCGCTTCAAAAGTAAAAGGGACATTTATAGCATCCGATGGGCCATCATTTTTAACAATAACCGTGTAACTGTAGTTTTCATCTAACCGTACAGCGTCGTTGTCTGCAGAGATAGCGGCTATGGATAGGTCATGGACTTTGACCGTTATATTTTTCTGTTTTGTGAACTTGACATCAACTTGATAAGTCCAGGTATCCATACCTTTCATATCTCCAAAATAACTGAGGCGACCATTTACTTGGTCATACAAGCCCCACTTATGACCATTTATATTACTAAGGATGCCTGTGAGATTTGTTAAAGGGTTCGATTGTCCATAAGTTGTCTTTGGTGTGATATTACTGTCATCCCAATATACATTAACATACCCCAAATTGTTGCCAGCCAAATCAAATCGCTCTATAAGTAGTCCATTTGGATTAAGCTCTACATCTAAGTAGGGAAAATGAACTTCCCCTTCCAGTAAGCCAATATTGACTTCTATCGGATAATTTCCTTCAGGTATTAATTTTCCATCTGCATCTCTCCCATCCCAATATATTTTATTAGATCCAATGTTGGCTTCGTGGATGAATGTTCTCGATAGAAAGTTGTGGAGAGAAGAAGCTGATTTTACTTCGACCTGATACCGACCTGCATAGGAGGCCTCGAACTCGATCCAGCTTCCACGTTTACTTACATAGTTCTCATTACTCTCGTATCCGATTATGCTAATATCTCTAACTTCAATAGGTTCAGGTTGCTTTAATAACCACGTGTTATTTCCCGGATATCTTCCCGATGATTGTTTTGGAAGGGCTGGATCCGGAACATTGTAAAACAGTTTGTGTGTTATTAGATTCTCGGTATCTGGCAGATAGGGGGGATGAAAGTTTGTTTTGTCCTGATTGATACTCTTATAGGATGGCGCACCATTATTATCAGAAAATCCTTTATTATTTGCAAAATAGAGAAACCCTAGCCCGTGGTTCCCATTTGCATCCACCTTGTAAAGAAAACCGTCATTTGTCAAGACAAAGTTTGTACCATAATACCCACCCGATCCATCGGAATATCCCATTGTTTTGGAATTAATATACATGTAAAGAGTGTGTGTAAATACTCTTCCTTTGATCCAATTTTTGGGATTGGAAGTCGGTCTAACTGATATGTCCCATGCGGCGATAAAAGCATTTAGTTGTTGCTCCCATCTTGCACCAGCATTAACGATATCTGACTCATCTGATTGTGAATCATATGGCGCCGAAAAAAGAATTTCCCATATTCCTTCCTCAGTCACGTCTATTTCATAGGGGATGTATCCTATTCCGGGACCCGCTAATTCAGCTTCTCTTGTGTTGCGTCCATTGTTTGCATATATCCGACCGATATTATCTGCTTTGGTTTCATAAACAGTTCCCGATGGAGAAATAACCGTAATACGTCCATTTCCTAAATTTTGTGCGCTTGAGGCTACAGCTATCGTTTCGCCTTGCTGTGCCCATACGTAATGCGTACCTCGTTCAATCCGACCTGCAAAATGACTTCGCCCGCTGACCAGGAACGCTCTAATTCCTTTGACATCAGTAGGATATAAGTCTCTGGATCCTTCTGCGTATATAGTAAAGGATATAAGTAGAAAAAGACAAGTCAATAAGCCCCTCATATTTTGAAAAAATATTCATCGCCTATTACTTTACTCCATATTATGGTATACAGCCTGAACGTCATCATCTTCCTCGATTTTGTCGATCATTTTCAACACGTCAGCAGCTTGTTCTTCGCTTAGTGAAGTGTGGGAGAGCGCTATACGTTCCAGCTTTGCGGAGGATATTTCTACACCTTTTTCTTCGAGAAGACGTTGCATATTTCCAAAGTCTTCAAACGAAGTCTGAACAACTACCTGGTCATTTCCCTCTTCGTCAGCCTCTACATACAGTTCCTCTAAGCCCCCGTCGATCAGCTCCAGCTCCAGCTCTTCTATGTCGATATCCTCATTTGCCGGAAAACGGAAAATAGATTTGCGCTGAAAAATGAAATCCAGGGAACCTGTTTTTCCTAAAGATCCCCCGGCTTTGGTAAAATAACTACGAATATTCCCTACAGTACGGTTGGTGTTATCTGTTGCGGTTTCTATTAATACAGGTATGCCATGTGGGCCATAGCCTTCATATACATATTCTTCATAACCTTTCGCATCTTTCTCCGATGCCCTTTTTATCGCTGCTTCTACACGGTCTTTTGGCATATTGACCGCTTTCGCATTTTGTATAGCCGTGCGTAGGCGGGAGTTGTTTTCTGGATGTGGCCCTCCCTCTTTAACCGCCATCGCAATTTCTTTTCCTAGACGAGTGAACTGAACCGCCATTTTGGCCCAGCGTTTAAATTTTCTTTCTTTTCTGAATTCAAAAGCTCTACCCATTGTTTATGCTTGTTTGTTTTTAAGATTTTCAATCATGTCTTTCGTCATCTTGGGGAGATCAAATGTTAAAGACCAATTCCAATCTTTACGGGCATATTCATCGTCGATACTTTGCGGCCATGAGTTAGCGATAGCTTGGCGTGGATCTCCTTCGATGTAAGACATCTCAAAATTAGGAAGAATTTTTTTAATTTCTTGCGCCAACATCGCGGGTGTGAGTGAAATCCCTGCTAAGTTGTAACTGGAACGTATAGAGATATTTTCCGAAGGAGCATCCATTAATTGGATTGTTGCGTGGATAACATCCTCCATGTACACCATCGGTAGCGCTGTATCCGCCGAAAGGAAACAAGCATATGTACCCTTTGCCAATGCGTCAAAGAAAATATGTACTGCATAGTCCGTTGTTCCTCCTCCCGGTGCCGCCTTCCAGGAGATCACACCCGGATAGCGTATACTTCGGATATCGAGGCCGTATTTAGCATGATAGTATTCACATAGTCGCTCGCCAGCCAATTTGCTTATGCCATAGATACTTTTGGGATCCATTGTACAATGTTGAGGGGCATGAGATTTTGGAGAATGTGGGCCGAAAACAGCGATGGAACTTGGCCAGAATACTTTTTTTATTCCGAGGGTCAGGCAAAGGTCCAGAACGTTCAGGAGGCCATTTATATTCAGGTCCCACGCTTTTTGTGGATATTGTTCCCCGACAGCTGAAAGTATTGCTGCCAACAAATAAACCTGTCTCGGTCTATATTTAACGAATAAGGCTTTCAAGCTTTCCTTGTCCAGTACATTTATGTGTTCGAATATTTCGTCGTGCTGCGGATTGGCTGGTTTGTGTATATCCGAAGTGACAACATTCCGGGCTCCAAATCTTTTGCGCAATGCTGTGGCGAGTTCAGTTCCGATCTGGCCGTTTGATCCAATAATTAGTATTGTCTCTTCCATTAAAACAAATATAATCTATTTGCTATCTATTTATCAAATAGATGAGGGTAATCCTGTGATGACGAACGCACCTTTGGTTGTTTTTCTATCTCCTTTTTCGTCGTAAATTTCAGCTAGAAAAACATAAATCCCAGACCGTACAACGATGCCATTTTCGCTGCGGCAATCCC
>JBEBVG010000114.1:0-10275 GCA_040392845.1 Sphingobacterium sp.
CGAATATGAACAGATCACAGTCCAATTTCCGAAAGCTGCCCCATGATGTCCAGGCCTTCGCGGTAGCTATGAGTCTATTTATAGCCGTAATGGCTATGTTAGTGATAATAAATTATTTAACCATCTGACCAGGTTATTGCATAAGTCGATCGTCCCAAATAAATTCTTCGGTAGAATAAATGGATACTGATACCATTTTCGACTTTCTTATATTATATAAAAGCATGGCTAGACGTTTTCGCCAAATTCTATTGCTGTAAGCCGATTGTCAATAAACCTAATACCCGAGATGGTTCCTAAAAAGTCAACCGGGGCACGATTATCTAACAAGTAGTTTTTTCTGGATAAGCATTGTTCAAAACTTTCGACATTATCAAAAACTTCTACCCCGTGCTTATAAAGTGATAAAATAAGAATTACATTTATAGAAGGCACTTCTTTTTGTCGGTTACTTCAATTTTTCGATATTTTCAACACTTAGTCCGAGAACATCTGCAATCAGGTCAATATCAAAGCCACTCTTCAACATTTTTACAGCTGAGATACGCTTCTCGGACTCGGCTCTGGCCCGCTCTTCCAACTTTCCTTTTTCCATGCCCTTTTTTAAGCCTTTCTCCATACCTTTCTCCATACCTTTTTCCATACCTTTTTCCATACCTTTTTCCATACCTTTTTCCATACCTTTTTCCATACCTATACGCTCTGCTGTGAGACGGATACTTTCAGCATCTCGCTTGTCTTTCAGGCTCCATTCATATGCTCTCATATCTTCTGTATTTAAATTTGATATTTCTCCTATGTCAAAGATAAGACCAAATACACGTTTATCCAAAAATTTAGGTATTTCTTTCAGCTTAGACATATGCTTGAAAAGATAAATCCACATATCCATAACACTCTTTATTTCAGAGCTATCCTTACTAAAGTTTGGTAAAACAAGAAGCTTGTAGCCAAGCTTATCGTAAAACTGACTCCCACTCTCCTTATCGCTCAGCACAACATCACAATAGTACTGTTCATGACCAATATTATCCAGTTCAAAATCAAGGATACCAATGAAATATACCTCCGGCAGTTCGTAGGTATTCCCTTTGTAGCCTCGCGGAACTAACGTATGAATAAGACGAGAGCTGTAATACACCATCCTGTCGCGGATAAAGTCCTGTGATAGCTGCTGCATCTCAATAATGAAATGACTATTGTCCTCACTAGTACAGTATAGGTCAAAGATAGCCTTTCGATCGCCACCCTGCTCGCCACGACGCTCCGTAGGACGGTATTCCAGGTCAAGTATGACTTTATGCCCGTCAAACAAACTGTTCAGAAAGTGTATCAAGTTCTGCTTACCACTCTCCGGACCGAAATAAAGCTTCATACCAAAGTCCGTACACATATCCACGTACTTGACTAATAGATTACTTTGCTTCTTCATGATTATCCTTATCTTTAGTTTCGAACGCCAATATACAAAATAAAACTAATATTTTTAGCAATATTAGTATCCCATGAAGCAATCACATGGATCAACGAAAGGATCACTTGGATAACGCAAGACTGATCACTTTTTTCGGGCTTTTTTGGCTTTTTTTCAATGATATCCTTTAAAATGCGATGGTCAGAACTTAAATCAGCAAACATGCGTTTAAGGCGAGAATTCTCTTGGGCAAGAACTCCGCTACACGAAAAAGCGCTGTAACACCACCTTAATACGTTCGCGTTCCGATTCGGTCAGGTTCGATCCCGAGGGCAGGCACAGGCCATTTTCAAAAAGTTGTTCGGCCACATCACCTCCATAGTAGGACGTACCGGCAAAAACAGGCTGCAGGTGCATAGGTTTCCATAGTGGTCGGGACTCAATATTATCTGCTAAAAATGCTAAGCGCAGATCCTCTCTTGTGCTGCCGCTCTTTTTCGGATCAATAACGATAGCAGACAGCCAGTGGTTTGAGAAATAATCCGCTGACGGTTCCGCAAGTACAGTCACCCCTTCAACATGCTTAAAAATAGCGCTGTAAAAATCGTGCATAGCCCTACGTGCATACACCCGATCTGCCAGCACTTCCATTTGTCCGCGGCCAATTCCCGCAGCGATATTCGACATCCGGTAATTATAACCGATATGCGAATGCTGATAATGTGGTGCCTCATCACGGGCTTGAGTAGCTAGAAAAACAGCCTTATTCTTATCCCCCGGTGTCTTACAGACCAAAGCGCCACCGCCTGAAGTCGTTATGATCTTATTGCCATTAAAACTCAATACGCCGAACCGCCCAAAGGTACCACAAGCCTTACCTTTATATGTTGAGCCCAAGGCTTCCGCCGCATCCTCGATCAGGGGAATATCAAATTCGTTCGCCACAGCCAAAACCTCATCCACTTTAAAAGGCATGCCATAAAGATGCACAGCGACGATAGCTTTCGGTTTCTTCCCCTTCGCTATGCTATCTACGATAGCTTCCCGCAGTGCCGCGGGACAAATATTCCAGGTCTCCGGCTCCGAATCCACAAATACCGGAATTGCTCCCTGGTAGGCAATGGGGTTGGCAGATGCCGAGAAAGTCATGGACTGGCAGATGACTTCATCACCGTAGCCCACACCACATTCGATCAACGCCAGGTGGAGCGCAGCTGTACCTGCTGACAATGCCGCGACCTGCACATCCGCATGCAAAAGCTTTTCCAGGTCCGCTTCAAAGCCATTCACATTGGGCCCCAGCGGAGCCACCCAGTTCGCATCGAAAGCCTCGTGGATATATTTTAATTCGTTGCCGCCCATGTGTGGAGAAGACAACCAGATTTTTGCGTTCATTTATATCGTGTTGTTCGGTATGCCAAAGATACAAAACTATAAAAACTCCGCTATATCACAATTACATTTGCAACAAGTTACACAATTAGTTAACTTTGTGAAATGGAGGTAATAAGGGAAATTATTTTTTACAAACATTATTTCGATGAGTTTTTTGAATCACTAAACGAAAAAATAAAGAATAAAATAGACGAAGTTCAATGGGTTTCAGAAGAAAACTCAAAAGCACCAAAAAAAGAAATTGAAAAAGCAATAAGGATAATGAAAGAGTACTTTGAGGAACAAAAAAATAAAGACAATGGAAACAAAAAATAAAAACATTAAAACTTTTAGTCAACATCTTAATGAAAGATACGGCAAAACAGGAACTGAAAAACGTACCGAATTTGAAATCAAAGCAAAATCATTTGCCATCGGAGAATTAATAAAAGAAGAACGTAAACAGGCAAATCTGACACAAAAAGAACTTGCTGAGAAAATCGGGGCGAAGAAAAGTTACATATCAAGAATTGAAAACGGTAAAACAGACATCCAGCTTTCAACGCTCTATAAATTAATTGAACTGGGGCTTGGAAGAAAAATCAATCTGACTATTCAATAAAAAAACTGTTTCTCAGGCTTACCCTTTGTAGACTATTGTATTCCTGCAATAAAGCCTGCCACACCACAGCCTGCTCATAACGATCGGCAATCATTTTACGTGCCTGTGCCTGAAGAGATTGGTAATACGCTTTGTCCGTGCTGAACTTAAGCATAGCTTCCCGGATAGCCACTGCATCTTTGACAGGTATGATCGTTCCATTTTGCCCTTCAATTATAATCTCATTACAGCCATTAATATCCGAGACGATACAGGGTAAACCCATTGCCCCTGCCTGCATCACCACATTTGGAAACCCTTCGCGATAGCTTGGAAATACCAAAGCATTGGAAATAGCAAAGTAAGGCCGCACATCACTCTGAAAACCTACAGCGATGACATTCGGATTGCTCTCGATCTCCTTCAACGTGTCGGACCGCAAAGGATCCAGCTCAGCCTCCAATGGCCCCACGAGTAGTAATTTCGCAGTCTGTCCACGAAATGCTTCTACCAACTCATTAATACCCTTATCGCCCACGAGGCGACCTACAAATACAAAGACGAAATCACCCGGAAGTATCCCTAATTCACTTTTCAATGCTGCTTTCTGCTGTTCGCTAACCCGTTCGGGAGAAAAGAAAGAGGTATCTATACCGTTGGAAGAACCGTTAGCAAGTACTTTCAGCTTATCTTTTGCTGTATACTTATTTCCCAAAATAAAATCATAGAGCCCTTGGGAATTCGGGTAAACTTTCGTGGCACAGCTATATGTTATCTTTTCTACAACATCTAAAATCACTCGTTTTATTCCCCGGGCTTCCACCAGGGGCAATCCAGCCACGGTATGCAAACGGATAGGTACCCCGGCCAGCTTCGCGCCCAGCATACCAACAATCCCCGCTTTAGGGGTGTGCGAATGGACGATTAAAGGTTTTTCTTTTTTGCAGAGTCGATAGAACTGTCCCAATGCTTTCAGATCCCGGAGCGGTGAAATCGTCCGTGTCATTTCCAGCGCGACAACGGGTATGCCTTCCTCGAGACGAACATCTTCCAGCTCTTTGCCGGCACTGGATACCCCGAGCACGTCAAATCCATTCTCAGCCATAAACCGATGTTGTCCCTTTAAAAGCGTCTTTAACGATAACGGTATTGTCGTAATTCGTATGAGTTTTGGGCGGGTCATAAAATGCAATTGTTCTCTTTTGAAAGCAAGGTAAAGATAAAAATAAAAAGTATACGCTATACATGAAACTTTTTGTATTTTTGAGATAAATATATGTTATACATGAAACTAATCAAGCGTCCTGCATATACCGACCGCATCATTCCCTTTATTGATAAGCCGGTTATCAAAGTGCTTACCGGACAGAGACGTGTGGGAAAAAGCTATATCATGCTTCAATTGATGAAACATATCCGGGATACGGTTGAGGAGGCAAATATTATCTATATCAACATGGAGATGGAAGACTATATCCACATCAAAAGCAATATAGAATTAAATGCGTATTTAAAAGATAAGTGGATTGACGGGAAACCTAATTATCTTTTTATTGATGAGGTACAGGAAGTGATATCCTTTGAACGGACACTACGTAGCCTACTGGCAAAAAATACCTGCGACATATATTGTACAGGCAGCAACGCTAATATGTTGTCGGGAGAGCTGGCAACACATCTTGCAGGTCGCTATATTGCATTCCATATTCACAGCTTAAATTATAAAGAATTTCTTTTGTTTCATGCCCTCGAGCATTCAATCGAGAGCCTGCTAAAATACATAAAATATGGAGGGATGCCATTTTTGGCGAATATAGGTCTACATGACGATATTCCCTTCGAATATCTACGAAATGTATACTCCACTATCTTGCTGAAGGACGTTGTCGCACGGGAGAATATACGTAATGTTTCTTTCCTGGAAAACCTGGTTGCTTATCTGTCTGATAATATCGGTGCACTTTTCTCCGCGAACAATATTAGCAAGTATCTAAAATCTCAGCGTGTAGACATTTCGCCCCAACTGACCATCAATTATCTCAAAGCATTAACAAGTGCCTATTTCGTTCATAAAGTAGTTCGCTCCGAAATCGGAGGTCTAAAAATATTTGAGATAGGAGAAAAATATTTTTTTGAAGATATAGGTTTGCGAAATGCTATCGTCGGTTTCAAGCAGCATACAGACCTTCACAAACTTTTGGAAAACGTGGTGTATCTTCACCTCATCCATCAAGGCTACGAGGTATATGTCGGGAAATCAGGCAATAAGGAAATCGATTTCATGGGCGAGCGAAATGGAGCGAAAATTTATGTGCAGGCCTGTTTAACACTCATGGGCGAAAATACCGTAGCACGGGAATTCGGAAATCTTAGCGACATCGCCGACAACTACCCCAAATATGTTGTTACTTTTAACGATCCTATACTCGGTGATAATTACGGAGGCATATTGCAGAAAAATCTTATCGATTTCTTGATGATGGAGCTCTAAAGCTAATAGGTTCGCATTCCGATTCTGAACACTATCCCGATAATTACAACAATCACCACTCCCCAATAATACCCTTTAGCTATACGCTCAGAGAATGTCTTTTGGACGATCTGTTGATTCTCATGAACCCGGTAATCCAGGCTATCGTAGATCTGCAAACCGACGTTTTCACCCTGCCAGGTTTCCTGTAGCCATAGCCTGCCTCCTTTGGCGAATAGCCCACTGTCGGGATGGAAGTAAAATGTGGTATCTGTACGGAAGAACCAATACCGGCTGCTACTATCCTGCTGCCGAAACAGCTGCCCGGATGTGATCCGATTTAGATCAATGGTTTTATCGCTGTGCAGCATGCTGCTGCTTCGTTGCTGTATGCTACGACAAGAGCATGTTAACAGCACTGTCGTGAAGATAATATAGTGTTTCATGGTTTTTATTGCTTTTTTTGTCGCTAGAGCCGCGACAGGGCTCCTACTTTTTTTCCGCAAAAAAGATAGGCAAAAACCTCGCTGCTTAAACCTTTTGGCTGTAGGGATAGTGCATCCCACTGCTATTGCCAAAAGCTTTGAGGCAGCATTTATTGTATCTGTGCGGATATTGCATATCTTTCTTGCTTCCTATCTCCTTATTCTTCTCTTCTTTCCTGCTATCCGCGACCCGCTGAGGCGACATTTGAGTATTTGTGCAGACCCTGCTTTTTTCTCAAATCTCAAATCTCATGTCTCATGTCTCAATACGCCGCAATACGCCCTACTCATTCACCCAGTCTGCAAATGCGTAAATCGTTGACAGTGGTCGACGGCGCGATTCGACCCTGTCGTGGCTGTTGCCTTCGATCGTCAGCAGGTATTTTCCTTGTACTTCCTTAATTAGTCCTACATGGTTGATGCGCCTAACACTGGCACTGTAAATCCCAAAAATATCAGCTTTCATGTCCTCTATGCCGGACTGGCATGGCACTTGGTATCGGCCAAGTGCCCAAGCCTGGTCGCTGCACCGGATCGCTACAACGGTTCTTCCTTCCTGCATACCGCGAGCCGCTGAGGCGACATTTAAGTTATTTGTGCGGTTATTGCTCTTTCCTCTATCGCCGTCATTGCGAGGAGTATAACGACGTGGCAATCTCACATCGCTATACGCAATACGCTCTACGCTATACTTTCTGGATTTCGGAAACAATGCCGGAGCCCAGGGATTGCGGGGCTGGGAAAGCCCTGCCTGCCCGTAGCACCAGGACACGAAGGCCGCACACCAGGCATAACCTTTACCAAGGTGCGTATACCGGAGATACTCTTCCACGCGCTTACCGTCATTGTTGCCCGTAGCTTCACGCACACCGAGTTCTTTAGCTGCAATAGCAAGGATGTTATTTCTGTCCTCTATGCCGGACGGGCATGGCACTTTTGTCTTGCCAAAAGTACCCAAAAGCGTGTCGCTGCACCGGATCGCTACAACGGCTCTTCCTTCCTGCCTACCGCGACCCGCTGAGGCGACATTTAAGTTATTTATACGGCTAGTGCTTTTTCCTACATCCCTTTGTAACCGTATAACGTTGTCACTGTGTAACTGCATAGCTAAAAACACATCGCCAGTCCCCACAATACCGCATACAGCAGTAAGAAGAAGACTGCAAAATAAAGGATACATTGTTGCCATGATGATAGTTGGTTAAAGTGTGTAGAAAATTGTTTACGGAATGTCTGGAAGGGCTGCCAGAGTAGTTCGAGCAGCCAAAAGCTGCACAGGATCGCAGCAAAACCACCGACCAGCCCCAGCAAAAGGACCGAAAGTGTGCCGATATCTAATATACCGGCAGCGGGATCGATCCGTTGCAGCAGGCTTCCAGCAAACAGGAAGAGGGTGAGCATATTGACCAGGAAGATCCCTAATAGGCCTAACGGCCCTAATGATATTCTACCCGAATCAAATAATCTTTTTTCCCAAGGCTTATCCTGGATAGGCCAGAGAAAGGGGGTTTTTAGTGTTGTCATTGTTTTTATTAGTTTACATAGTTACTCAGTTATATGGTTACAGGGAGTTATCGTGTTATATAGTTACAAAGTGAAGAGCAACCGGCACTAGCTACCGGTTACTCTATCACTTACCACTGGTTACCGACCACTGATACCCTATCTAGCCTTTAGTGCGGCTATTGTACTCCAGTCTCCTGCACCCTTGTTATTGATTGCGCGTACACGCATATAATAAACAGTGTCCGGCACCGTTGGGGCAAAGACATTGCCACGGCTGTCCCCGGTGTGGAACGAGCGGTTCCATATTGGTTGCCCTTGCTCATCCAAGGTGTCCGCAATCTGGTATTCATAGACATGATTGCGTCCCACAGGGTTGAAAAGTACATCCATCTGGTCACGCTGCCTTCCATCCTGTAATTTTTCACCGGTAACGGTGTTCGGTAACTTTTTCGGCTTAGGGTCTGCTTCCATCTGCAGCCCTGAGCTGAGCAGGAGCGACCGTGAGCCCGCTGCCACCTTGTTGACATAAAAGGCGATGTCTTTGAGGCTGCCGGCCAAAAGAGCCTTCGCATCGTTCTTTACAGCGATTTGTAACAGACTACCACCATTGCTTGCAGTCTGCCATTTGCTCCGGAAATCCTCTGCCTGTGCCTGCAGCACTTCCAGCGTTACAGGCAACTCAACGAATACGGCATGACCTTCCAGGCAATCCAGTACTTTTCCGGCCAAGGTATTCAGCTCATCATCGTAGAAGCCTGAATAATCCAATACTACTTTTTTTATTTTCATTTTTTGTTTGTTTATGGACTTGCGTCCTGTTAAAAAATCTGTTTCCGGTCTCCGCGGCTGACCGTTGAAACAAACATCGGTATGATGTACAGGAAGCGATAAAAATGAGATGAACTAAGAAAATTAAGGCTTAAAATGAGAAAGTGGAGGTTGAAATGAGAGAACAAATACCAAAATTGAGAATGTACTTTATCAAAACTGCCCTTTTTGTGATCACTTTTTGGCTTTCGGAACATCCTTGTTCACAACAAGTGATCACATTTTCGCAAAATGTGATCACTTATTTGCAAAAAGGAGGTACAAAATACAAACAAGTACATCCTTGTTTGTATTAAGTGATCACTTGTTCACAACAAGGATGTCCAAGATCTAAACAAGAACATCCTTGTTTGAAAAAAGGATGTTCTTGTTACGAACAAGGTATCACCCATTTAGAAGAAGGTGTTACATTGTCGTAAAAGGTGATACATTTTTCAGAAAATGTGATCACTTTTTACAAAAAAGGAGGTGGTCGTTTAAAACAGGGAACACCTTTTTGTGAATTAGTACTACCATTTTCACAAAAAAGGTGTCACCGATTATGAAAAGGTAATCACAAAAAGGGGGCGATATGGGGTTTATTCTTTTGAGTTCCGTCTTCTCTTTTTTATTTTGGCATAGGTCCAGGCTCCTTTTTCATGCGCTAAGAGCTCTTTTTCTTTTGCCAGTATAATAAGGTCAGATATTCGGAAATACGGACGTTTGCCGATGGTAAACGCTTTCTCCATAAGTTCCTGGTTGATCTCCCGGTAGAAAGTAGCGGGTGAAGTCTCCAGGTATTTCGTGACGAAAGCTATGGAGACGTATCGGGGAAGCAGCATCCTGGGGTCGGCAGGTTGTCCGTTTGGATCGGAGAGGAGATATGTCAACAATTCCTCTTCTTCCTTAGGAGAGAGAGTGTCCGGGTGGTTTGTTGCCGAGGACGCCTGATATCCTTCCTCAGGAATGTCATGTAGAATTTTGAGCAATACCCCCGTCATGTCATCATATTCCTGTGCGATAGCTTTGTGATGTTGTGACAGATGCTGGTGTTCTAAAAGCAACAAGCGGATGAGCTTTTCCATGATGTACATAATTGTGCTTCCATTAGCTCTGTAGTACCATGAGCCCTTCGAAGACGTACGGAGGAATAGTTCTGCAGGGATATCGGAAATGACTTTACTTATTTATTTACGATAATTTATTTTTCTACATCGAAATTAAAAGATCGATATTTCATTTTTTATAGCATTTTTATAGCTTATTAAAAACAAAATTAATTAAATATTTCTTTTATAGAAATTTATGTGCTATTAAAATTATGTTTTTTTTACTAGCGTCCTAAATAAATTTTCAGATACAAAAAAGTGGTCTTCATTTGTTTTCTAACGAAGGTTTTTGCTGTTTAGCGGAACCGACCCTAGGCATTGATTTTTAGCAAAATAAATATAGCAAGCTTTGCTATATAAATTCACCGCCATTTTTTAATTATTTAGGACGCTACTGTCTTCCAATAAAAAGTTGAAATAATTGTCGGGTGTGATAACCGCTGTCTCTACGTCCGGGTAGGCTGCTGTGAATGTCTTCGGGAAGTTAACTCTAGCTTTGGTATTCCACT
>JBEBVG010000115.1:0-10193 GCA_040392845.1 Sphingobacterium sp.
TGTTCCCGCTCTTCCCGAAGTCCATCCGTAAACATGGCCAAGTCAACCGTTTCATGTCCTTTTCTTTTGCTGGTATTTACTACCGATTCCAACTGGTCTTCAAAAATAGACTTGGAATCGTATAATAAACGACCTATAAGTGTACTTTTCCCATCATCAACACTGCCAGCCGTTGAGAATCGTAATAGTTGATTGTTGTCTATGCTCTCTAATTCCATATTGCTTAAGCAAATAAAATGATTAAAAATACCCTTGCTTTTTGCGGTCTTCCATTGCTGTTTCCGAACGCTTGTCATCCGCACGGTTTCCCCTTTCT
Source organism: Sphingobacterium sp. (assembly GCA_040392845.1). GTDB lineage: Bacteria > Bacteroidota > Bacteroidia > Sphingobacteriales > Sphingobacteriaceae > Sphingobacterium. The sequence goes on from JBEBVG010000115.1 coordinate 317, forward strand.
GTAAGACGCATAGCAGATACTTCCTGAACGATTTTCTCCAAGGTATCTGCATCCGATTCGATACCTCCGGTTATGGTAATATCTCCTAACGTCCTAAATCGGATCTTCTTCGTAATAACCTCTTCATTTCCATCAAGAATAAGAAATTCAGAATTTGGAATCCAAGCTCCGTCTCTCCATACAACCTCCCGCTCATGCGCAAAGTACAGGGAAGGAATGGCTATATTTTCTCTCAGGATATAACTCCAAACATCCATTTCCGTCCAGTTGCTAATAGGGAATGCTCTAAAATGCTCCCCTTGAAAGCATTTTCCATTCAATAAGTTCCAAAGTTCGGGCCTTTGATTTTTAGGGTCCCATTGTCCAAATTCGTCACGATGCGAGAAAAAACGTTCTTTTGCCCGTGATTTTTCTTCATCCCTTCTTCCGCCCCCTATCGCACAGTCTATTTTATTGCTCTCAATAGCATCCAGCAACGTCGTGATCTGTAGAAAATTTCGGGAAGCATTTTTACCTCTTTCTTCTGCGACTCGCCCTAAATCAATCGACTCTTGTACGGACCCGACCAATAGCTGAACACCGAGATCTTCGATAAGACGATTCCTGAACGCTATGGTTTCCGGAAAGTTATGCCCCGTATCCACATGTAATAGAGCAAAGGGAACTTTTGCTGGATAAAAGGCTTTTTTTGCCAGATGGGTAACAACAATAGAATCCTTCCCTCCCGAAAAAAGAATAACGGGGTTTTGGAATTGTGCCCAAACTTCCCGCAAAATGAAAATCGCTTCCGATTCAAGTTCGTCTAAATAATTCAGGTAATATTTACTCATTTTGAAGATTCAATTTTGTGTTGAACAAATATAACAATCTTTTTAACAGCCTCTTCCAGACTTTCTCTTTCCGTTTGGATTAGAATATCCGGTTTCTCCGGTGGTTCGTATGGTGCATCAATTCCCGTAAAGTTTTTGATTTCACCTGACCGGGCTTTTTTATATAATCCTTTGACATCTCTTCTCTCACATTCTTCCAGACTCGTATCTATAAAAATCTCGACAACATCATGCTCTCCTATAATGTTTTTAATCATCTCTCTATCTTTCCGAAGCGGAGAAATAAATGCAGCAATCGTTATGATTCCAGCTCCGACAAAAAGCTTGGCAATTTCCGATACCCGTCTTAGATTTTCATTTCTGTCTTCTTCCGAAAAACCAAGTCCTTTGTTGATGCCCAATCGGATATTATCACCGTCAAGGGAATAGGTTTTATATCCTTTACCATACAGTTCACGTTCAAGGGCATTGGCAATGGTCGATTTCCCCGAGCCTGAAAGTCCGGTAAACCAAAGTACAAACGAAGAATGTCCGTATTTTTCGTTTCTGGAAGCCCTAGAAACGGTATAATTTTGACTTTTTATATTATTGCTCATTATCGGATTGTAATATTCTTTTAGAAAGTCCATAACTTGTTCTGTACCAAGCTCGTTCGTGTAAATAGTACAACACCATCTTGGTAGCTATTTCAGCAAAACCGACCTGCATGCCTATGAGGGGGTCTCCTGAAACAATCCAAGCCACCAACATGGTATCTACCGTTCCGACCAATCTCCAGGAAACAGTTTTTGCGAGATGTCTTTTTCTACTTTCCAGTACCTTCCCGTTCTTGGTTAAGTTAATCCTAAACCAGACACGTTCATGCAAATAGTATAATAGCATCTTCGTAAGCACCTCAGCCCCTCCGATCTGTAACCCAATAAGCGGATCTCCGGAAATTACCCAAGCCAATAACATGGTATCTAATGTCCCGACCATCCGCCAGGTGATGGCTTTGGCGATATGTCTCTTGTGCGAGTTATCCTTCATGGCATACCACAAAATAAGGATTCAGCAGATTCTCTTTATTGTAGACAAGCTCGGTCTGCTCATAAAAATCCTTTACTGTACATCCCGCATATTTTGCCACAGCATGCGCCGCGGCGGTATCCCATTCCATCGTCGGCGCAATTCTCGGATAAACGTGGGCTTTCCGTTCGGCAACCAGACAAAGTTTTATCGAGCTCCCCCGACTGACTAACTCTACCCTTCCGTGTTTTTGCCGCGCCTGTTCTATAAACTCCTCTGTTTCGATCGACATATGCGACCGCGAAGCCACAATAGTATAGGTTTCTGGGAGATCCTTGGTTGCTAACGTTTCTGAATTTTCCAACATAAAATCTATATCGGAAACTAAATCTCCATGTCTTAAAATATATTTAAAGCTTCCTGTCTGTTGGCAACCAAAATACAATATATTCTGCACAGGAAGATATACTACACCTAATATAGGCACCCCGTTGTCGATAAGGGCGATGTTTACCGTAAATTCTCCATTTCTCTTAACAAATTCCTTGGTACCATCGAGCGGATCAACCATCCAGCATTGCGACCAACCTTTACGTTGTTCATAAGGAAGCTGCTTATTTTCTTCGCTTATCACGGGAATGCCCGTCTGGAGGAGATAATGCATGATGACCTCATTCCCTTTCCTATCCGCTTCGGTAAGAGGAGAAGCGTCTTCCTTGAAATCTACCGAGAAGTCTTTGGTATAAATTTCCATTATTTCTTCACCGGCTTCAATAGCGGCCTGTATGGAGGTATGTAGATTCTGATGCATAGGACTCATACGGAAGGGTATCTTCCTAATTCTAAAGATTCTTTTGCAATAGTATTAAATAAGGAAATATTTTCACTATCAAGTTGTTTAGCATATTTTCCGATGTTAGAAGGATCAGGAGCGGACAATGTCTTTTTCTTCCAATCTAAAGTCTGAATAGGCTCATCATTAAAGTCAACGTATTCCAGCATCCTTTCTGAAAAGGCAACACCTAAAAATGAACAAACTTGTTCTAATATTAATTTTGGGTCAGCGACTAAATCCTCATACCGAATAAAAATCGATCTTTCATTATCCAAGGTTTTCAGAAAATCATTTATTTTTAAATTGTTTTCATTCCATTCTTTTGCTATATCTTCGACGTTTTGCGATAACACTGGCTTATAAGGCGATGACGTATCTAATTTTGCTATATCTAAGTAAGAACATGCGACATCTCTTCCATCTCTTATAATAAATATGTAATAGGCATCACTCCAGATTTCGTTCAATTTAGCTAAATGATGAATATAATAATTATTCTTATCTGCAATTATAGAAGGTTTTTTATCTTGTTTTAATGCTTGGAAAAGGTATATAGATTCTCCCAACGTCGTATAATTTACTGGTTTTTTCTCAGCGATATAATCAATTATTTCCCCCTCATTGATGTTCCAAGTTTCAATTTTTCTACTACTTAACAAATCCTGAACGTACTCTTTTATACTGGCTATTGAATGAGAATCATCAAGAGACCAGTTTTTATATTTTTCATACCACCATTCCAAAAAACCGGACTCAGGAGGGCATGCAATAAAGGGATGTGTATTAAGCATGAGTCTAAAGAGAGAAGTCCCCGACCTTGGATTGCCTAAAATAAATGCTTTTTTCATTAATGATGAATTTGATTAAGAACAAATTGTTGTTTTTGAGCTTATCTCTTGATTGATTAGCGAGCTTATTTTTTCCACTTCTTCCGCTTCAAGATTATAATACAAAGGCAAACACAGAATCCTTTTAGCGATACTCTCTGATATAGGCATTTCTTTTCCCTTTGCATATTTGATGGTATTTAATGAAGGACAGAAATATCTCCTCGGCAAAATATTATTTTCATTTAATTTCTTTTGTGTTTCCAATAATCTTTCCTCTGATTCGAAAACAACGGGATAGTAACTGTAATTCCATACGATATTTTCACGTATTTTCAACCTTTGAAGTTTGGAAAAATCCAAAAGTTCATCATATTTCTCTACTGTATTTTTTCTGCTTAACAATATATCCGACATATAAGGAAATACGGCTAAGCCCATTGCCGCCTGTAATTCAGATATTTTTGCATTAATTCCCAACCCATGAAAATCTAATGGGCCATTATGTCCAAAATTATGACTGTAAAATAATCTATGCTTTAGTTCTTCATCATTGGCAAACATCGCCCCTCCCTCGGCGGTATGAAATAACTTTGTTGCGTGAAAGCTACACGTACTTACGTCTCCAAAATTAAAAATACTATCACCTTTATATTTTACACCAAAACAATGCGCCGCATCGTAAATTACAGATAGATTATATTTTTTAGCAATTCGATCAATTTCTTCAATGTAACAGGGATTGCCAAAAACATGAGCGGCTAAAATACAAGTGGTTTTTTCGGTGATAGCTTCTTCTATTTTGGTCTCGTCTATGGTGAGGTATTCGGGATGAATATCCACAAAAACCGGCGTGCAGTTTTCCCAAATAATAGACGAGGTAGTTGCTACATAACTGAACGGCGTGGTAATCACCTCTCCTTGTTTTGCCAATAGTTTAAGCGCAATTTGTATCGGAATGGTACCGTTATTCGTCATAGTAATCCAATTAACGCCTAAATATTCTTTGAGTTTTTCTTCTAACAGCTTAACAAGTTCTCCTCGATTCGTTAACCACTGGTTATCAAAAGCTTTTTGAACCCATGAATTATACTCATCTACTGGAGGTAAAAATGTCTTGGTTACGGTTATCATTATTATATCTCTTGAAGTTCTACCATTCTCTTAAATCGTTCGGAACTTTCGGTAAGTTGTTCGAAACTCCCCTGTCCGATAATTTTTCCTTTATCCATAAGGTATATTTTATCCACATTTTTGATCGTCGACAGCCTATGCGCAATTATCAATATTGTATACTTGCCTTTTAAGGCATCAATATTAGCCTGAATCTCTTTTTCGGTCTCCGAATCCAAAGCAGACGTCGCCTCATCCAGAATTAATATATCGATATCTTTATAGAGTTCTCGGGCTATTGAAATACGTTGTTTCTGTCCTCCGCTCAGGTTGATTCCATTGTTTCCTAACAGGGTGTTTTCCTGAAGTTCAAATTCCTTTATAAAATCATAAATGGAAGCCTGTTGCGTAGCTTTTTCAAATTTTCGTTTATTTTCGGCATTAGGTTCCGCCCAGAAGGTCACGTTATTAAAAATCGTATCATTAAAGATAACGGGCTCTTGAGCAATATACCCGATACGGGATTGATAAGACTCTATCTTCAATCGATTTAAAGGTACATCATCTACAGTGATATCTCCTTTACTCGGAGGTAACAAGCCACTGATTAAGTTGACCAAAGTCGTCTTACCACTTCCGCTTTCTCCCGCAAAGGCAATCGATTGGTTTTTATTAACAGTCAAATTGATGTCTTTGAGAATTCCATCCGGTGTTTCGTATCCAAAATCGACATGACGAACCTGAATGCCTTGATCAAATGACTGGACATTATGATACCCATCTTTTTCCAATCCCTGTTTGAGCTCGGTTTCAAATAGAGCTATATTAACCAAAGACCCAGACATACCAAGAAAGCTATTGTAACTACCCTGAAAAGCCATTAGCGCGGTCAAGGCCCTATAAAAGAAAAGTAAGCTAATCATTACTGATGTCAGATTTCCTTCTATTACAAAAATCTGCACTAGTATCACTATACACACTACGCCAATAAGCATTGGCTCTCTTGAAGCAGCAACACGTGCATTAAGGATTCCAATTCTCTTGTTATTGCTTTCAATAGCTTTTATAGAACTTTTGAGCTTTCGCGCATAAGTATTCAAAAATCCTGTTGCTTTCAAGTATTTGAAGTTGGCAATATATTGTATGATTAGCCCCTGATAACCACTGTTGTTTTTGGTAAGCTCAGAAGATTGTTTTTTTGTATTTTTATATATTGAGCTGTAAAATGTATTGGTAATAAGCCCTCCTACACAGACTAATAAAGCAAAGCGCCAGTCCACCGTAAAAACAAACCCCAGATATACCAAAGTAAGTATCAGTTGCTGAATACAATTTGAATAATTACTGTATGAGTTGGTAACTCTTGCAATTTCCCCTGTAAAGGAATTTTGTATTCGTCCTATATCAGAAGTAACAAAGGCTTTAAAAGAAAAACGGGTAAACAAATTTGTAAGCTTGATTCGTAAGGTAGAAATAAAGTGTTGATTTACTTTGACTTTATAGACGAGCGCAAAATAAGTAGTAATCCCTTTAAGAGAGAAGAATATAAACAAAATTAAAAGGGCCGTTTTGATGTTTAATTCTATTCCCAACGCATTGATTCCATCAACAATAAACTTTAAATCGCCTAACCCTTCTCCTGTAGCAGTAGAGCTTCCATCTGCCATCTGAAGTAAAGGCAAAAACATCGTAAGGCCAAATCCATCTAATATACCGATCAGAATACTTAGCCCAATTACAATAAAAAGTCGGTACCCCAAGTACCGGTAAAAGTAAGCAAAGGATGAAAAGTATTTTTTTATAAATTGTTTTAACAAGTGCATTTATATTTTTAATTTGTAAACAGGTCTTTATGTTGTCTATACCACTTTACAAAATTCCTAACCCCTTCGACTACTGATATCTTTGGTTTGTATTGGTAATTAGAAACTAAACTATCTACGTCTGCCCATGTCCTTTCTACGTCCCCGGGCTGCATGGGCAGCATTTCCCTAATCGCTTTTTTGCCGGTTTCCTTTTCAATAGCCTCTATAAAATCAAGCAATTTTACTGGTCTACTATTTCCTATGTTGTATACAACATACATTTGCTCACTAGGCTTTATGATAGTAGCCTTTACCCCTTCCACAATGTCGTCAATATAGGTAAAGTCCCGTGACAGATTACCATTATTGAACACTTTAATAGGTTTACTATTTAAAATGCCATCGGTAAAGAGAAACATAGCCATATCCGGCCGACCCCAAGGTCCATATACTGTAAAGAAACGTAGACCAATGGTCTGTATCCCGTATAAATGGCTATAGGTATAGGACATTAATTCATTGCTTTTCTTTGTCGCCGCATATAAGCTAATTGGATTATCTACCCTTTGTTCGGTTGAGAAAGGAACATCGACGGAATTTCCATATACACTTGAGCTGCTGGCATAAAGAAGTTTTGGCACGTTATGATGACGACAAGCTTCCAGCAGATTAACAAAGCCTACAACATTGCTATCCACATAGGCCATAGGATTTTCTAGACTATATCTCACTCCTGCCTGTGCTGCGAGATTGATTACCACATCAAACTGCTCTCGTTCGAAAAGTGCAGGTAACCGCTCTCGATCTTCCAGATTCATTCGCACAAAACAAAAACCTGGATAGGTAAGAGAGCTTATCTCCTGATTCCATTTTTCTGCACCTTCTCGATTGACTCCCAATTCGTGAAGACGTGCATATTTCAAATTGACATTATAATAATCATTGATATTGTCCAGTCCAACAATCTCGCATCCCTCGTCCAGCAAAGCCTTACTCAGATGGAAGCCGATAAAGCCAGCAGCTCCAGTGACTAGTATCTTTTTATGTTTCATAGGCCCCAAATTATTCACCAATAGCATAGTACGTAAAACCAAGTTTTTTCAAAGCATTTCGGCTTAGTATTTTTCTTCCATCAAAGATAAATGAAGGCTGTTTCATATCCTCCTTTATTTTTGTCCAATTATAGCTTTTAAACTCATCCCATTCTGTCAATACAGCTATGGCATGCGCATGATTACAAGCTTGATAAGGATCGTTAACGATCTTTACTAATCGGCGATTTTCTTCAGGACTGCGTGTACCTAAAGAATTTAGATCTTTATAAATCTGCTCCGCTGTCACCTTAGGATCGTATACTGTAATAAAGGCCTCCTCATCCAGTAAGTGATCGGCAACGTAAATCGCAGCGGATTCTCTTGTATCGTTGGTATCTTTTTTAAATGCCCAGCCTAACAGTGTAATATTTTTACCATTCACCGTATTATATAAGGTCTTAATAATCTTATCGGCAAAGCGTTCCTTCTGATGATCGTTCATCCGAATCACCTGCTCCCAATAGTCAGCGACCTCATTCAGATTGTACGACCGTGCAATATACACTAAATTGAGTATATCTTTCTGAAAGCAGGAGCCTCCAAAGCCCACAGATGCTTTCAGGAATTTTGAACCTATACGGCTATCCAATCCGATTGCTCTAGCCACTTCATCAACATTTGCTCCCGTGACTTCACATAACTCCGATATCGCATTGATGGAAGATACCCTTTGGGCCAGAAATGCATTGGCCACCAGTTTTGATAACTCCGAAGACCAGAGATTCGTGGTGATGATTTTTTCGATTGGTACCCAAGTGCTATAAATATCGACCAATGCCTGGATAGCTTCTTTATTTTCGCCACCAATCAATACCCTATCTGGATTTAGAAGATCCTGAATCGCCGTGCCTTCTGCCAGAAACTCGGGATTGGACAATACATGAAAGTTGACACCATTGCCCGTATGATCGAGAATGCTTTTTAATGCCGCTGCAGTACGCACAGGCAAAGTCGATTTTTCAACAACAATTTTGTCGGATTTGGCGATGGCTGCTATTTGACGCGCACATAATTCTATATATTTTAAATCAGCAGCTTGTCCCTTTCCTTTTCCATAGGTCTTTGTCGGTGTATTGACGGAGATAAAGATCATGTCTGCTTCGTCGATGGCATTTTCAATATCCGTAGAGAAAAAGAGGTTACGGCCCCGGGCTTCTGCTACAACATTATCCAATCCGGGCTCGTATATGGGAAGCTTTTGCAGATCGGGATCATTCCACGCGGCAATACGTTCTTGATTCAAGTCAACTACCGTTACCTGAATATGCGGATTTCTTTGGGCTATCACAGACATGGTAGGCCCTCCTACGTAGCCTGCCCCTATACAGCATATTCTATTTATTCTTTTCATCTATTTATTTTCTTTTTTAATAGCTGATGAGAGCTCGATATAATAATCTTTTCTTCGCATGTCAATATTATTATATCTCGGTTTCATAGTTGCTAATAATGGCGATATAATATTACGCTTTTTCTATGATTATAGTGTTAAATTTCAAACATTTATTTAACCACGCTCTTCAAATACTCTCCATAACCACTCTTACACAAAGGTTCGGCTATTTCCAGCAACTGCTCCCTGCTAATATACCCCATACGATAGGCCACTTCTTCTATAGCGCCGATCTTCAACCCTTGCCGCTGCTCGATAACCTGCACAAACTGTCCTGCCTGCATCAGCGAGTTGAACGTCCCTGTATCCAGCCAGGCGGTACCCCGGTCGAAAACGCCTACCTTGAGCCTGCCTTGCTTAAGGTATTCTTTGTTGACGTCGGTAATCTCGTATTCACCCCGTACGGAGGGCTGTATGTTCTTCGCAATCTGGACGACATCGTTGTCGTAGAAATAAAGGCCCGGCACGGCATAGTTGGATTTGGGCTGTGTGGGCTTCTCTTCAATGGAGACAACCGTATTGTCGCCGTCAAACTCGACGACGCCATAGCGCTCGGGATCTTGTACGGGGTAGGCAAAGACAACACCTCCGGACTGCCGTGTGGCTTCCTGCAGGAGCTTCGACATACCACTACCGTAGAAGATGTTATCGCCTAGCACTAAAGCTACTTTGTCCGATCCGATGAACGCCTCGCCAATGACGAAGGCTTGCGCCAGCCCATTGGGCGCTGCCTGCTCGGCATATTCGAAGCGGCATCCGATGCGGCTGCCATCGCCCAGCAGCTTCCGGAAATGGGGCAGGTCGTGTGGTGTCGAGATGATCAGAATCTCGTTGATCCCTGCCAGCATCAGCGTGGATAGGGGATAGTAGATCATCGGCTTGTCGTAAACGGGCATCAGCTGCTTGCTAACGGCCAGCGTCAACGGGTGTAAGCGTGTGCCGGATCCACCGGCGAGTATTATTCCTTTCATA
>JBEBVG010000116.1:0-10188 GCA_040392845.1 Sphingobacterium sp.
GATTCTCTGTTTCTATTCTGGATAATCAAATTAATTACAATATGGGCTGTATGCAAAGATGGATCCATAATGTCTCCCATATAATTATGGCAATACTCCCGTATAGCATCCAGAGAAAAGAAAACACTTTTGCATCTGGCTATCGGGATTTCTACCGCAGGGTAAATCGGTTGTGTGAGATATAGATGTGGCCAGGATTCCCCTTTTTTTCTGACTTGGCTTCCCCATTCATATTTACCCCTCAGCTCCAATTTGAAAGAACCATCGGGATTAAAAGCCAAGGTTTTGGCCGCATTGATGTATGCTCTATCCCCATTAGGTGAGATTTCGAGCGCACTATTGCTCAAAGAAAGCTTAGATGCCCACTGCGCTACGGTCCATACAGGAGAAACGTCCTCGTAGCCAAAATTCAAGATAGCATCCTGTACCAACGCCCCTTCGGCCGGTTTATATAGCAAGGCTCCCTTTTCAAACCCTAAATCCTTTAATCCTTCAATGACATTTTGCGGATTTTCCGGATTGAAAGTTTCCAGATTGGAACTAAGATCTATACCTTTATCGTACGTAACATCTTCGGTATAATACTTTGTATTGGAAATCTGTACAGGGATACCCTTCGCACAGGACAGGACAGTCAGAGAAAAAAGAATAACACCAAGTCTTATATACATATTTCTTACGTTTTTATAGCTGTTCATAACTTATTTTATTAGTCACCCGGCACAGTGGATTCTATCTTAAAGTCATCATAATATGCACCGACACCACTCGTTGCGTAAAAACCGGCATACCCTCCATTAAAGTTACCTTGCGTATCAATATGAGGAGATGGAGAAGAATAGATTTCTTCGCCGTTGATATCCGTTATACGTACGGAAAATGTATAAGGTGCAGTTGCGGTCACCTTCAAATGATAAAAATTCAGGCCCTTCAACTCACTCTGCAAAGCAGTGCTATTTAGCCCCACAACCCCAGCTGATCCATTGACTATACGGACCAATTGCAAATTGCCAACCCCGCTAATCCGTAAAGCATAATAATTCCTGTCATCCTGTATATGAAATGCTATCCCGCCCCATCCGTTTGATGCTGTAGTCTTTACATATACCCATCCAGATACCACAAAATCATTGTTTGCATCGATTTGTGTCTTGACAGATCTATTCACTAATGTAATATCAGTTCCAGTCGTAGATTCCAGTACACCACCTGCTTCAAAAGCACTTATCTTCCACTTTCCTCTCCCTATACTCCAGTTTCTGCCGATGCCAATCGGTGGATTACTTTCTGTCCAATCGTCCATAGATGCACGCTCGAAGTCATCCTCAATCAGGAAACGCTTGTCTACCAAAAAATTGATAGGCTCTGAACTTTTTCCATCACGAATAATAGTAACAGGAAGCAGTCCTTCCTCCAATCCTTCGGGTATTTTAAACCATACGTTTGTAAAGGATACACGTTCTACCTGAGCTTCGACATCTCCTACCAACACTTTGGTTTTCCCAATATCGGACGCCAGGTCCGATTCCTCCAATGCTTCCGAAAGATAATTACCTTCGGCAACTACTGGCGTACCTACAGGCCCTTGTATGATGCTAAGGGTATTTAGCTGCGGCTCCGGGTATGGCAAGATGTTAAACTCTTTTGGGGAGCTGGCATAGTTGTCTGCCCCCGTTCTGACTTGAATAGTTCCCTTCACATCCTGCTTGCGCGGCACCTCTACTTTAAGTTGGGTAGGAGAAGCTTCTATGACCCTACCCAGAAGATTGCCAGGAAAAATGACAACGGTGGTTCTTTCCGTCTTAAAACCACTTCCTTCGATTACAATAGTCTCACCAGGGAGTACACTCTCCGGATAGACTGCCGTTATCGTGATCGGAGAAAGCTCCGGAAAATTATCCTTGTTCATACAAGAATAACTCAACACCAACCACATAGAGCAAAAAATATTGAATTTCATACCTATATTTTTAAAAGTTTTCATATTATTCTTTTTTTAGAAAAAGACACGTTGTTCATTCCATTAATAGCGTGGATTTTGATCCCCTAAACTCGGTGCTAAGTCAAACTCTGTTCTCGGAACAGGAAACCATATCCTATAGGAACCCCAATTTTCCTGCAATATAGGCGCGACTATATTCCAATACGACGCATTTCTATCCATAGCTGCAATGACACTGCCCAGTTTTCCAAACCGTATCAGATCGATCCTGCGCCAATTTTCAAAGCACAGCTCCCTGGAACGCTCATCCAACAGCTCTTCGATAAAATCAGATTTATAATAAGCTGCGGTCAGTCCATCTAATTCGGTTCCTGAAGAGGTTATTCTTTGCCTCACCTGCTTTAGATACTCCCTGGCTTCTGTCTCATCGCTATTCGCATAATAGAGCGCTTCGGCATGCAACAACAAGATATCTGCATAACGTAATAGGGAGACATCTCCCGAAGACCTGGACAAGCTAATCTGTTTCTCTGCCGGATCCATCATCCTGTATTTAGCCACGCAATAAAACTGTGTCTGTAATGCGTTTGCAGTCCCATGGCTGATCGTACGCGGAAGATAATAGGTCACACCTTCTACCACTTCTGTAGTCGAAGATGTGTTCATAGCCAATGACAGATTTTGGTCGAGTCTACTATCCGATAAATCGTATTTATGGTATATCTCCGCTGTGGGACGAAAAAGCCCTTGACTTCCACCCATAGAGTTGGTATTGCCCTGCACAGCTTGAAAATAGAGCCAGACATGATAATTACCGGATGTAGAATTGGTGCTCGACAGTGACGAAAACAACGATTCATCCCGTTTAAAACTATTGGTAGTTTCGTAAAACAAATAGGAATATTTATCGATAAGCGTATACTCACTGAAGTTAATAATATCCGTGGTCAGGGTCAACGCTTCCTGGTACATAGCATTCTCATCCACCCAGTCAAAACTATTCAGTGCAAAATTCAAGTCTGCTCCTACCGAAAACTTTTTACAGCTGCCCAGATAGGTGTACACTTTGGCCAGAAAGCCCGCGGCAGACCATTTATTGGCCCGACCTGTTATCGCTGCCCGATGGGGTAGCACCTCATAGGCAAACTTGAAGTCTTCTATGATCTGTGCATACACTTTTTCCAATGGCTGACGTGGTAGAGCAGGGTCGTGCTCCGGAGTAAGGTGTATAGGGACACCCCCATACATCATCGCAAGGTACATATAGTACAGACCTCTCAAAAAACGCGCTTCTCCGATTACCTCCTCTTTTCTTTTCTCACTCATTTCTACAGCAGCAATCTTATCGACAATGTAGTTGGCCCGATTTATCCCTGCATACAGATAAAACCAATTGTACCGTATCTTTTCATTCTGACTGGTATAGCTCAACAGACCGAAGGGAGAATACTGATTATTTAATCCTTCTCTCGTGATCAACTCGTCCGTACCGGCGCTCAACATGATAGGCATCACGATGTGAAATGTTGCACCTTGACCTCCGGCCCCCTCTACAGCTTCTACATTGATCATACTATAACAGCCCGTCAAGGCCAATTCGATCTCTGCCGCAGTTTTATAAAAATTTTTCCCGGTCGTAAATGAATATGGTTCCGTATCCAGCACCTTGGTACAAGCCGACAGCAATAGCACCCATACCCATATGACAAATAATTTAAATATCTTCATTGCTCTATTTATTTATAATGAAACATTCAATCCCAACATAATCGTCCTGCTACGAGGGTAAGAGATCCGATCAAACCCCGGCAGCAATGCCTGTCCGGAGCTTATTTCCGGATCGTATCCTGTATATTTTGTCCAAGTGTACAGATTCGAACCTGTCAGATAGACACGTGCTCCTTGTATTGTCTTCCCTTTGAATACCGACTTTGGTATCTGATAACCAATACCTACATTCCTGAGTCGTAGCCAGGAAGCGTCTTCAACGTAATAAGACGAAGCAACTTGAGAGGTTTCATTTCTATCCGCATAGGTTCCGTATTCGTTTGTGGGATTTTCCGGTGTCCAGCGATTGTACCAAAAATCCTTTGTAATATTCATATAGGTCGACAGCACACCACCTTCCAATCTATACCTTGACTCATTGAATATCTGATTGCCATAAGACCAGTCAAACAGGAAGTTCAGATCGAAATTCTTATATCTTACCGTATTGTTTATTCCCCCAAAAAACTTCGGAAAACTTTGGCTGATCGGAGTCCTGTCATTATCCAGATCAATGAATCCATCTCCATTAAGGTCCTTAAACTTAAATGAACCCGGCTTCACATTGATCCCGGTGACTGATGCTATACCGGGCTTTAGCACATAGTTACGATCCGCCAACGGAATAGTAGGATCACTCATATTCTGCCAGGTAAAATCATCGATCTGATACACCCCGTCAAAGACATATCCATACGCATTCCCGATAGCATAGCCATCGATCACCCTACCCACTTCCTGGATCCATCCGCCTCCGATCGACACCGGAATGAATCCGACATTACCCATATACTTGACTGTATTTTTATTGCTGCTGATATTAAAATTCGTTGACCAATCAAAGTTCTTGGACTTCACATTCTGAGAAGTAATCTGAAGTTCTACCCCTTCATTATCAACCCGCCCCAGATTTTGCCATTGCCGCAAGAAGCCCGTTGTAGACGGTATATATGCCGGCAAAAGCATGTCTCTGGTTTGCTTTTTATAATAGTCTATCGTCATAGAAAGCCTGCTCTTCAACATGCTAAAATCCAAACCTGCATTATATTGTATAGTGGTTTCCCATTTCAAATCCAGATTTTCCTTACTGCTCGGAGCTAAGCCCAGCTGTCCGTTGTAGAAAGAGTTTTCCATCGCATCCAGATAGCGGAAAGACGGAATACGCTCATTACCGGTCTCCCCATAGCTCAGCCTCAGTTTCATATCGTTGAATAAGGTCTGGTCTTTCATAAACCGTTCCTGCGAAATCCGCCACGCGTAAGCAAAGGACGGGAAGTATCCGAATCTGTTATCCGGACCAAATTTATCTGAACCGTCCGCTCTAAACGTCGCTGTAAAAAGGTGTTTATTGAGCAAGGTATAATTTACGCGGCCAAAATAAGATAATCTATTATTGCCGTCCCTATTTGATTGAATACGCTGTACGATATTTCCCTTACCAATATCATCTACCCCTGTCGATTCGTCAGCAAAATTGGTATTCCTCACAGAGAAACTTTCGTAATTGTACTTCGAACGTTCAAAAGCAAGCATGGCATTGAGTCGCGAAGTCTTTCCAAACCGTTTGTTATAAATCAGCTGATTCGTGTTTGTCCAGGAATAAGCCCGTCGTTCCTGCACATCGGCTCTACCATTCTCCATATAGCCCCAAGTTGTCGAGCTCTCGTAGAATTCTTTCCCTTTTGAACTGGACAGATACCCTCCTAAAGACACCCGAAAGGATAGATCTTTGGTAATTTTGTAGTCGGCATACGTATTGAGATTGGCTCTCATGGTAGGTGTCAATCTGTAAGCATCATCTATCATAGTCAGCGGGCTTCTATAGCTAGTTTCTACATCCCAGCTAGGAATATATACTTCCAAAGGTCTGGATATCACTAGATTTTGCACTATCCCATTAAAAATGCCTATACCTCCACCACTCTGCGTGGCACCCATCAATTCAGTATAAGCTGTATTCATATTGATGCCCAGCTTGAGCCTGTCCTGCTGATGATCGACGCGCAGACGCATGGTGTAGCGCTGATAATCGTTGTTTCTGATGATACCTTCCTGATCATAATATCCAAGCCCTCCGGAAAAAGTCGTATTCTTTGTACCACCACTCATAGACACAGCGTGATTTTGGGAGATCCCAACGCGCAGCATTTCTTTTTGCCAGTCGTGCTGTGGAAAGCTATAAGGATCTCTGGGATCATCCAACTGATTATATATACCATCACCGTTTGTATCCCGAAAGAATAAGGGAGAATTTGGAAGTACATCAGCCCGAAAATCGATATATTCATCGGCACTGAGAACGTTCATTTTCTTTGCGATAGAGTTTACACCCAACTGACCATCATATTCAATTTTGAATCGTCCCTCTTTTCCCGATTTGGTCGTGATGATGACAACACCGTTTGCCCCTCTGGATCCATATACCGCCGTAGCTGATGCGTCTTTCAAAACATCAATGGATTCTATATCCGAAGGATTGAGCGAAGCGAGCGGATTGGATGCCTGCCCGTTACCTACGCTTGCCTGCGCAACCTCGCCTGTATTTTCGTCATAAGGTACTCCATCGATTACAAACAAAGGACTCGTTGCACCATAAATGGTGTTGGCGCCTCGTATAGACATATTTACAGCAGCGCCCGGTTCGCCCGAAGATGAAGAAATCTGTACCCCCGCCAATTTACCTTGCATAGCTTCCTGAAAAGACAGCACCTTACTACTTGCAATATCTTCCTCTTGAATACTCGCAACCGATCCTGTCAGATCCCCTCTTTTCACTTCTCCATAACCGACCACAACCACTTCGTTCAATGTAGCGTTTTCCTCGATCAGCTTGATATTGATCACCGACCTCTCGCCAACCTTTATTTCCTGTGTAGCAAAGCCCAAATAGCGAAACACCAATACCGATTCTTTATTCGGCACAGTGATTTTATACATTCCATTTGCTTCGGACACGGCATTAGCCTTACCATATTTGACACTTATGCTGACACCTGCCAAAGGTTCATTTTCCCCATTGACCACTCTCCCCACAATGGTCAGGGAAGGTTGGAGCACGACATTATCGTTTCCGATAGACTCTGCTACATGGGGTATCAATGTGGGGACGACATTGCCCGCTGTGGCTTGTATGTCAACAGACAGCACCAATAGTATAGCCAGCTTCACAGCTAACCAAGTTTGGTTTCTAAAGTAGTTACTGACAACAAAACGAACATACAAAATATATCTTTTCATAATTCATTGATTTATTTAATTACAAACAGGTTAAAATTCTAAAAATAAAAAAACACAAAACGCAAAAACCATACTGCAACAAATATTTTCACATAACTCAAAAATCTATTTTGTTATCTTGAAAATAAGATTATTTAGTGCTTTTTAGTTTATCGTAATCTCGTGTAAAGCATTTTACACTTTCTCCACCGTTTACAAATTGATGTATTCAAATGTAAAAAGACCAGCCTACTTATCCATCCTGCTATGTCCTGCTCAACTATGCTAATACCTCAAATCCATGATATATGTTAAGGCTCCCTCTAACCAACGGCATAGCCCATATAACTACTTAGCTTGACAAACCTACCATCGACAGTTATCCTGTGCACATATCTTTTAAGTTTTGATAGCTTTGGTTGGCATTACAAATGTCTTTTTCATCTTAGCACGACTGATTTTATATATCTCTACAACGCAACTATCGTAGGCGAGAGATTAGCGAAATCTAGATATACTGAGTATAGTGTCAAGATCAGAAGACTATCCATAAATGAGGGACAACTGCACGGTGAAAGGCTAAAAGTCTCTAATATATTGTCCAAGAGTGTCTTTAATGTATACAGCCTGTACGTTTCTCTTGAAGGCATCAAACAGTTGTATTGAGCCTGTTCTCTATACTTCGAGCGATCTAGCTTGACACACAGTGAGTGGTCTTATCTCGATTGAGAAAAATCTGAAAATTCACCGGCCGAATGTGCATACATCCCGACAGAACCTCCCTTAAATTGCTTCAACCTGTCTTTGGTTTTTCCTTCCACGATCACATTGCCCTCGAGATCAGAGATAGACCATGAGAAGGAATATAGCTCATCAGAATTAATTTTGACCACATAAAATTCTTTTTCCTTTATCTTTCCCTCATGTCTCTGGACAAACACTTGTTGCGCTTTGCCTTCGATAACACGTATAATCTGTATATACCCTCCTTCTTCATCAGCTGCATTAAATCGAAATGCATAGTAGTTGTTTGCATCTTGTACATGGAAAGCCAAACCGATCAGGCTTGTTTTGGCAGATGCCAGATTTTTAAGTTTTGCAGATATCGAAAATTTAT
This sequence comes from Sphingobacterium sp., assembly GCA_040392845.1. Taxonomy (GTDB): domain Bacteria; phylum Bacteroidota; class Bacteroidia; order Sphingobacteriales; family Sphingobacteriaceae; genus Sphingobacterium. The sequence continues at coordinate 8,043 of JBEBVG010000116.1, forward strand.
CTCCCTTAATTTCTTGTTTCTGTACCATAAGCAGATCTATCGCATTATTATCCGTTTGAGAGCGCGCGGCAATAATCTCTCCGCTTTCTTTCTTCTGCCATTTTCCACGCAATACTTTCCATTGTTCCCCTATCGGGTTGTGCGTACTTTCCTTGGTTACCCAGGGATCTTGTGGCTGATCGTCCAACTTATCATTGAAATGCGCCGCTTTTCCATATCCTAAAGACAGCAGTACTACGGCAATCATACATACAAATACATTTTTCATCTCACTATATATTTTAAAAAATTAACAATTTAACAGCTATGACTTTATCTATTCTGAAATTTTAGATTATACAGCTTACCCAGATTTTGAAGGAAAGTGTTACAAGTCTTTACAACTTCTTCATTCGAGATATACTATTGTTTTTTGAGAATATACGTTCATGTAAGGTTTATTTTAAGGTAACGTACGTGTACAATCTACCAAAGAAAATCATTGAATAAAGTATCCTGTACTAACCCTATTTAGAGTTACTACGAACTATAAAACGAATTTTATAATTTGGTTGAAATCAAATGCTAGTACAAGTATAGTAAGTACATAGATACCTCGCAACCTGCTGTGTCCTGCTACAAGAAGATGTGTCTGCATCATCCTCTATAATACCTCAGCTCAATAATATCATTCGGAATCGCCTGTTTATTCCATTCCCGGTGAATCACCAGGGCGGCCCCTATCGCCGTGGCCTGCGCCATGGAAGCAGCGTATATTTCCATCTCAGGAAAGGATCTGGCCAAGAGATTCATATAAATATCATTCCTGCTGAAACCGCCATCCACAAAGATCCGCTTGACACGATCTCCCTGCATGACCAATCCCGTAGACGCCAATTGAGCATGGACCAAAAACAGGATCAGCGCATGGTAAGCCTCGACATAATCCTTGTATATATCCAAGTCAGTCTTCGAAAAAGCATCCAGAGACGAGGAAATGGTTTGGCTCTGCAACTTTGCAATAATATCCCAATCGATCCGCAAACTCTTAAACTTTGCCGGGGAAACCTGAAAATAGTTTGCAATTCGTCTAGACTGCACTTCATGCTCGTATCCGGCAAACAACCGGGAAGCTTTTACGGGAGAGCCCGTATAGGATAGGTAAAAAAGACAATCCTGTTTCAATTCATCTGCCCTCAGAGGACTATCATTGAAAGGATTGAACGAAATACACCATGTACCGGTAGATATGAGCACAAAAGGTTCATGAAAATTCAATAGATATGGAATGAGTGCAGATGAACTGTCATGCAGTCCTATACCAACTTTAAACTCACTGCCCAAAAATGTAGAATCAAAAACTTCGTCTCCTTTCAGAATAGGTGCAAACTTGTTCTCCAGTTCCTTATCTTTGACCCATTGATGATAATCTTTACGGTTAAAATCCCACAAAGCTGTGTGGCAACCTATGCTGGTCATATCCGTAGATACCCTCCCCGACATCAAAAAACTTAGGTATTGGGGAAGATGTAGTGCATGTTTTATGTCATTGAAAATATCGGGCTTGGTCTCTTTGATACGCAACAGTTGCAATCCCGAATTCAAGCTCCCCAATGCAGGGGAAGCTGTATCCAGGGAAAATTGTTCCTCTCCTCCATAGTCTGTATACAGTTGCTGTTGGATATCGGCAGGAAAGGGTTTGAGGTAATTGTAAAGAGGTGCAATAGGTCGACCTGCTTCATTAATATACACAAAGCTGGCTCCATAAGAGGTAAAATTGACCGCTTTGATATCAAATTCCTCTCTACGAAATACCTCATGCAAGGAATCAAATACCGACAGTCGCAGACTTTCCAGATTTTCGCAAGGATCGCCATCCTCATCCATAGTCTCCAAAAAACGTGCAGATCGTTCGAAAACAATCTGATAATGTTCGTCAAACAAGAACAGTTTTTTGTTTGTCTTCCCTACATCGAATATGGCGATTACCGGTGTCATTGGAAATTATGAATTATGAATTATGAATTATGAATTAATATATAATGAGATAATTTGATGATTTGTAAATTTGAAAATGCCTTTATACTGTTCATTTCCAAATCTCCAAATCCGCACATTTCCAAATTTTACAATCCCGTTGCTACCGTGTTGTCACCACGCTCTTCAA
>JBEBVG010000117.1:0-10163 GCA_040392845.1 Sphingobacterium sp.
AATAAAATGCAGCAAGAAGGACTTTATAACCCGGAATTTGAACATGATGCGTGTGGAGTAGGGTTTGTCGCCCATATCAAAGGGCAAAAATCACATGCGCAGGTGAAGGATGCATTGACGATGTTGGAAAACATGGAACACCGTGGTGCATGTGGATGTGACCCAGAAAGCGGCGACGGCGCTGGGATAATGATACAATTACCCCATGAGTTTTTATGGGAAGAATGTATCCATCTGGATATACAGCTGCAAGAGCCGGGCTATTATGGCGTAGGTATGGTTTTCTTACCGAAAGAACCGCAACATAATGCGATATGCAGGGAAGTCATCCGGGATGCTGCGGCGGATCGAAAAATGGATTTCCTGGGCTTCCGCGCTGTACCTGTCAACCGCGAAGGTATAGGCCCTACAGCCTTAGGTGCCGAACCGGAGATCGTCCAGTTCTTCGTTGCACGGCCCGATGGGATAGTTGACACCGAGGATTTTGAACGAAAGCTATATGTCTTGCGAAGACTCATCATCCAAAAAATCAAATCCCATCAAGAATATCCTCTTCCGCTTTATATCGCTTCTCTTTCCTGCAAAACAATTATATACAAAGGTCAGCTGACTACATACCAGGTTGGAACATATTATAAAGATTTACGCGATCCGCGGGTCGTATCAGCCTTTGGCCTGGTACACTCCCGTTTTTCGACCAATACGTTTCCATCCTGGTCATTGGCACAGCCGTTCCGCATGATGGCACACAACGGAGAAATAAATACCCTCACCGGAAACCTTAACTGGTTTTACGCAGGTGTACGCTCGCTTTCTTCTCCTTATTTTACGGATGAAGAAATGGAAATTCTCCTTCCTGTGGTCGACAAAGGGCAGTCTGATTCGGCCTGCCTGGACAATGTTGTCGAGCTGTTACTACACAGCGGCCGTAGCTTACCACATGTCATGCTTATGCTCGTCCCCGAAGCATGGGATGGCAATACACAGATGGATCCATTGAAGAGAGCATTCTACGAATATCACGCCACATTGATGGAACCGTGGGATGGCCCGGCGGCATTATGTTTTACCGATGGAAAAATCATCGGTGCTACATTGGACCGCAACGGCCTACGTCCCCTACGCTTTGCTGTCACGTCCGACGACCGTGTCGTCGTTGCTTCGGAAGCAGGAGCTTTGCCTATCGATGAAGCCACCATCATCCGGAAAGGACGTCAACAACCGGGAAAAATATTTGTCGTCGACATGGAAGCCGGCCAGATCCGTACCGATGAGGAGGTCAAAGGTGAGCTTGTTCGCCAGCAGCCTTATGGCGATTGGATTAATAAATATAAAATCAAACTGGAGGAATTGGCGCAACCGCGTGTCACATACACCTACCTGTCCAAGGAATCCGTTTTCAAATACCAACAGTCTTTCGGCTACTCGCGGGAAGATCTGGAGACTATCCTGACACCAATGGCACTTACGGGATATGAACCTGTAGGATCGATGGGTACGGATGTGCCTTTGGCCGTATTGTCGGATCAGCCACAACATTTATCCAGCTATTTCAAACAGTTTTTTGCACAGGTCACCAACCCGCCTATCGATCCGATACGCGAACGGTTGGTCATGAGTCTGGCCACTTTTATAGGTAATGCCGGAAACATCCTGATTGAAGACAAAAAATCCTGTCATTGTGTTACGCTGGAGCATCCTATTCTGACATCAAGCGAACTGGAAAAACTGCGGTCTATTGACACAGGCGTATTCCAGGCGAAAACATTGCAATCCTATTTCCGTGCAGACGGAAAACCGGGGTCCCTGGAGGTCGGTATCGAACGTCTGTGTCGCTATGCAGACGATGCTGTGCGTGATGGCTTTGAAGTCATCATTCTCTCCGATCGGGCGATCGATTCTCAACATGCAGCTATACCGTCCATCCTGGCGGTTTCTGCTGTCCACCATCACCTGATTAAGACAGGTAATCGCGGTGCAGTAGGCTTAGTGGTTGAGGCAGGAGATGCATGGGAGGTTCATCATTTCGCCTGTCTACTAGCTTTCGGTGCAACAGCGATCAATCCTTATATGGCATTGGCGAGCATCCGTACGTTGAAAGAGCAAGGTCAATTGGATACCGAACTGACTTGGGAAGACTTGAAGAAAAATTATGTCAAAGCTGTATGTAGCGGCCTGTTAAAGATCTTCTCGAAAATGGGTATCTCTACCCTACAATCTTATCATGGTGCGCAAATTTTTGAAGTGCTGGGTATCGATAAGGCGGTCGTGGATAAATATTTCTGTGGAGCAGTATCCCGTATCGGCGGACTGGATCTGGACGATATCGCGCGGGAGGCCTTGGCGAAACATCACAGAGGTTTCGAAAACAGCCGTACTATACGCAACCTACTTCCCGAAGGAGGTATCTATCAATGGAAAAGACGCGGTGAGGGTCACCTCTGGAACCCACAGACCGTCCACTTGCTCCAGCAGGCTTGTCGGACAGACGATTTTGAAAGCTTTAAAAAATATTCGGCATTGATCAATAACCAAAAAGAACATATGTTCACCTTACGGGGATTATTGGAATTTGCCAAACACCGCACACCGATTTCTATCGACGAAGTGGAGTCCGCAAGTGAAATCATGAAACGCTTCGCCACCGGGGCAATGTCCTTTGGTTCTATCTCACACGAGGCACATAGCACTTTGGCCATCGCGATGAACCGTATCGGCGGTAAATCCAATACCGGAGAAGGTGGTGAAGATGAAATCCGTTATCAAAAACTGGAAAACGGCGACTCTATGCGCTCGGCCATCAAACAAGTTGCTTCGGGACGTTTTGGTGTGACCTCCAATTATCTGACACAAGCGGATGAATTACAGATCAAGATGGCACAAGGTGCTAAGCCGGGTGAAGGAGGGCAGCTCCCCGGACATAAAGTAGACGACTGGATCGCGCGGGTGCGTCACTCTACACCGGGAGTGGGCTTGATTTCCCCTCCTCCACATCACGATATTTATTCTATCGAAGATTTGGCACAGCTAATCTTCGACTTGAAAAATGCCAACAGAGCAGCACGCATCAACGTGAAACTGGTATCCAAAGCGGGTGTCGGCACCATTGCCGCAGGAGTGGCTAAAGCGCATGCCGATGTTATCCTGATCGCGGGCTATGACGGCGGTACAGGTGCTTCGCCTATCAGTTCAATCAAACATGCCGGCCTACCTTGGGAACTTGGTCTGGCGGAAGCCCATCAGACTTTAGTGCAGAACAAACTGCGTAGCCGCGTTGTCCTTCAGGCGGACGGACAGATGAAAACAGGACGGGACCTGGTCATCGCCACGCTCCTCGGTGCCGAGGAATGGGGTGTAGCGACAGCCGCTCTGGTAGCTGGAGGTTGTATCATGATGCGTAAATGTCATCTGAACACCTGTCCTGTAGGTGTTGCAACGCAAGATCCCGAATTACGTAAGCTGTTCTCCGGAAAACCGGAAGACATTGTCAATCTGTTCCGCTTCCTGGCGGAAGAGATGCGTGAGATTATGGCCGAATTAGGTTTCCGCACCATCAATGAGATGGTCGGAAGGGCACAGTTCCTGAAGAAACGGGAACATATCGGCCATTGGAAGTCAAAGAAAATAGATTTTACCGGCATATTGCATGTTGCTACCGATCGGGAGGCTTCACTATACAACACCGAAGAACAAGATCACGGCATGGCCATGATCCTGGACTGGGGATTACTCAAACAAGCGAAAGCGGCACTGGAAAGCAAGACGCCGGTATTTGGCACATTCCAAGTGAAAAATACCGACCGTACTATCGGAACGTTGCTTTCCAACGAGATCTCCAAGATATATGGCGGAGATGGTTTGCCGGACAATACAATCAACTTCAAGTTTGAAGGTTCGGCGGGACAATCTTTCGGTGCTTTCAATACGAAAGGTATTTCGTTTGAACTGGAAGGTGAAGCGAATGATTATGTAGGTAAAGGGCTATCTGGTGCACAGCTGGCCATTTATCCGGCTAAAGATAGCACCCTGGTGCCGCATGAAAATATCATCATCGGCAATGTGGCGCTGTATGGTGCTACGTCAGGACATCTCTTTATCAACGGTATGGCAGGCGAGCGATTTGCAGTGCGGAACTCTGGTGCAACAGCGGTCGTAGAAGGTATCGGTGACCACGGTTGTGAATACATGACGGGTGGACGAGCACTAATCCTCGGCGAGACGGGACGTAACTTTGCCGCAGGAATGAGCGGTGGTATAGCCTGGGTTTACGATATACAGGGCACATTCCGTGACAACTGTAACCAGGAGATGGTGGATCTCGATCCGTTGGACACTGAAGATGAAACAGCTATCATCCAACTGCTGAAGCGGCATAACCTACTGACAAACAGTGAAAGGGCTGCTTACATCCTGAACAACTGGGGATCCGAAAAGCATAGGTTCATCAAGGTATTCCCTCGTGAATACAAAAATGTATTAAGAAAAAAATTGGTTGTAGCTTAAAATAAGAGGAAAATAATCATGGGAAAAGCAACAGGATTTTTAGAATTTGATAGATTACTTCCTCAGAAAGATTCTGTGGAAAACAGAAAACAAAACTATCAGGAGTTTGTACATTTCTTTACCGAAGACCAACTCAACGGCCAAGCTGCCCGATGTATGAATTGTGGGATACCGTTCTGCCACTCAGGCTGCCCGTTGGGCAACGTGATACCGGAATTTAATGATGCGGTATACGATGGAAAATGGGAAGATGCATATAATATTCTGGTGTCGACCAACAATTTTCCCGAGTTCACGGGACGTATCTGTCCGGCACCTTGTGAATCGGCCTGTGTATTAGGTATCAACAAAAACCCTGTCGCTATCGAAGAAATCGAGAAGCATATCATCGAGATTGCCTATAAAAAGGGATATGTAAAACCAAATAAGAGTTATATCAAAACCGGCAAAAAGGTAGCTGTTGTCGGCTCTGGCCCTGCCGGACTTGCTGCCGCTGCACAATTGAATAAAGCTGGGCACGATGTGGTCGTATACGAACGCGACGATAAAGTCGGCGGATTGCTTCGCTATGGTATTCCAGACTTTAAATTGGACAAGTCGGTCATTGACCGTCGCGTGGAGATTATGCAACAGTCTGGCGTAGAGTTCCGCACGAATGCCGAGGTAGGCAAGAATGTTCCAGCTTCCGAACTCGATCAGTATGACGCAGTCGTCTTGTCAGGTGGTTCGACAATACCCCGCAACCTGAACATCCCGGGTCGTGAACTGAAAGGTGTACATTTCGCGATGGACTTTCTGAAGCAACAGAACAAACGGGTGGGCAACTCGCCTATCGATGTAGAAGAAATTCATGCTGGCGGTAAGAATGTCCTCGTTATCGGAGGTGGTGATACCGGATCGGATTGTGTAGGCACATCTAATCGACATGGAGCTAAATCCGTCACACAATTTGAGCTGATGCCACAACCACCGCAATCGCGTACAGAAGCGATGCCTTGGCCAACCTACCCGATGTTATTGAAAACGACAACTTCACATGAGGAAGGTTGCGACCGGTATTGGGCAATCAGTACAAAAGAATTTCTCGGTGATGAAAACGGCAACCTGCGGGCAGCGCTTATCGTCGACCTGGAATGGGAAAAAGATACTTTGGGCAGACCTACGAAATTTAAGGAGGTGGAAGGTTCGCAACGCGAACTGCCTTGTGAGCTTGTCACGTTAGCCATGGGCTTCTTACATCCGCAGCATGAAGGCCTTCTTGAACAGCTAGGTGTCGCATTCGACGAACGCGGAAATATCAAAGCAAAAGAGGGAGAATACAAAACCAGCGTCGATAAGATCTTTACGGCAGGAGACATGCGGAGAGGGCAGTCCTTGGTGGTATGGGCTATCTCTGAAGGTCGGGAATGTGCACGCAAGGTCGATGCGTATTTGATGGGTACGACGGTATTGGAAAGTAAGGAAGCGGTGTATTCGTACTAATCAACCAAATATTCTTTAAGTAACGATTTCAAAGCCTGAACATCACTTTGTGTCAGGTTTGCCATTTTTTTACTTAGTCTGGTTTTGTCTACGCAACGTATTTGATCTAAACAAATACTTCCTGTTTTCCCATTTAGCTCGATCAACAACCGCATCGGCAAATCTCTCAGCGTAGAAGTGAGCGGAGCAATGAGGATCGTTTGGAGGAATTTGTTGGATACATCTGGTGAAATTATCACGCATGGACGAATTTTCTTTATCTCACTGCCTATGGTAGGATCTAAATTTACCCAATAGACATCATATTGCCTTACCACTGCCATTCGTCGGTATTTTCTCCGTCAAATACATCAGGGAGTTCCATTTCAGGTATCCCATTTTTTTTGATGTCAGTCTTTATCTGCATTTCCCATCCTTCCCGTGGCGACTTTGTCACTGGTTCGATAACAATCTTGTTATCTGATAGGTTTAGCTTAACCTTATCTTTGAGATTCAACATCTTAAGAAATTTAGCCGGAATGATAATTCCCTTAGAATTACCTACGTTTATCACATTTATCTCCATGTCGTTGCATTTTTTGTAAAATTATAACAATGTTACAACATTTGCAAATTTGTTATATATTCCTCTAGTTAGCAAAACTGGTATCACACCTGCCGACTACTGGTTATTTCTACAAATGCAATATGATACAGCAAAAAAAGTGATTTTATTTCCATTATTCATTATATTTGCTGAATAATAGAAATACATTAGGATGAATTTCTTAACTTTCAAGGAACGTATGTTTGAATTGGCCTGCTTTAGCGTCTATCAAGTGCTGGCTTGGCAACCGGATTTTGACCGGAACAACTTGACCCGTTGGGTGAAGAAAGGTTATCTCGTGAAGCTAAGACAGGGATATTATGCTTTTCCCGAATACAAGAACAGGCCTGATTTTGCAATGTACATTGCCAACCGGATTTATAAACCCTCATACATCAGCCTGCATACCGCCTTGTCATTCTATGGAATGATACCGGAGGCCGTCGTACAAATAACCAGCGTAACTTCGCTCAAAACAATCTCCTTTGCGAATGATTTCGGGGAGTATTCCTACAGCACGGTAAAAGAAAACCTGATGTTCGGATACGATCTGAAACCCATGTCCGAAGGCAGAGCACTACACTTCGCAAAGCCCGAAAAGGCATTGCTTGACCTGCTATATCTTTATCCGTTCTATGACAGTTTAGAGGAACTCGAAGAACTGCGTTTGGACGAAGACTATATGAATAATGATTTGAATACGGTGCTTTTCTTGGACTATACTTCAAGGTTTAAAAACAGAGCGCTTGAAAAGCGGGTAAAATTGCTTTTAAATATATATGGTTTATGATACAGATCGAACAGATAAAGAATTATTTTCCAGCCCAGATACGGGGGAACTCTATTTTTGACAAGCATATACTGAAAGAGTATCTGCAATTGATGGTGATGGATTATCTTTCATCTTCTCCGTATATCCAGCAGGTTACTTTTATAGGCGGTACCTGCCTGCGTTTGGTGAAAGGGATCGACCGATTCAGCGAAGATCTCGATTTTGACTGCAAAGGGTTTTCAAAGGGAGATTTTATCGAAATGACAGACGGCGTTGTCCAGTTTCTGGAACGATCCGGTTTTCGCATTGAGACTCGGGACAATGATAATCCCAAGCTCACGGCATTCCGGCGCAACATCCATTTTCCCGAACTATTGTTTGACCTGCGATTGAGCGGACATAAAGACGAGCGGTTTCTTATTAAAGTGGAGAGCCAGGATCAGGGTGTCAACTATGATCCTGTTATTGTCGACATCAAAGGCTGTGGCTTCTTCTTTCCTTTTCCGGTTCCTTCTGATGGTGTATTGTGCAGCATGAAGATCGCAGCGATGCTCGCGCGTGCAAAAGGACGTGATTTCTATGACCTGATGTTTTTACTGGCACAGGCCAAACCTGACTATAATTTCCTGGCAGAACGCTGCGGCGTCAACAATCTGGGAGAATTCAAAGAAGCAACGCAGAAACTTCTTGAAACGGTCGATTTAAAAAAGAAACAACGTGATTTCGAGCATCTACTTTTCAATAAGGAAAATAGTGGAAAGATTTTGCGGGTGGGCGATTTTATTAACTCGTTAAATGAATAGAACGCAGCCCCCCTAAAATTAATTTTTCATTATTTATGAAGGTTGCTAAAATAGCATTCGCTAACTTTAAACTTAAAAATACCTCGGGCTCAACACCTGCTTGTCAGCTGCACGGTTGAAAGTTACGCCCAACGTTATCTCATGTGTGCCCTGCTCTACACCGGAGAGGCCGTTGAGCATGTAATCATAGGAGTATCCTACACGGAGCTTTGGTGTCACATAGAACTGCATAATTCCACTAAATGAATTTAACGAACTCAATTTGGCTGCAGAATAATCCGTATAGTCCCGATCAAAAATACGGCTGCGCGTACGGTAACCTCCCCCTATCCAAAAGCGTTCATTAAAAATAAACATGGTATTAACATCCAATGATGTCGGCCCACGAAAATCATCTTTGACCAGCACACTCGGTCGTAATAACAGCCCTTGGTCCAGTTTGAATACTGCTCCACCGATCAGGTAACCATGTATATTGCGGTAGAGACTTTCAAGAGCATTTTGATTCAGCACAAAATCTTCGCCGCTATCCGTACCCGCAAAAAGGTCATGAACGGACACGCCGAAGTACCACCCCGGGTTACTATAATAGATCCCCAGACGGATATCCGGCTTCCATGTGGAGATCATGCCTTGCGGTATTTTTGAATCGTGGGCATCATGATACGACAGCTTACGACCATTCAGCCCATATTGTGTCACCCCGCCGGCAATACCGAGACTAAGGCGGTGATCGCCGAGATGATTCAGCGGCAGGCGCAGTGCATAATTCCCATATATAGCTGTCGCTGACTGTGCTCCGAGAGCATCCATGGCAAGATGAAGCCCCACACCATGACGTGCAGACACATCATCCAATACACCATCCACCGACAAGCTACCCGTCTTCGGAGCGCCTTCCAACCCTGTCCACTGACTACGGAGCCCCAGCTGGCCAAACCATTCTTCCTTATAGCCCGCATAAGCTGGATTGATACTCAACGAATTAAATATATACTGCGTAAACTGGATATTCTGCTGACCGAAGGCAGGAAACATGCCCAGCACAAAAAAGCCATATAGGAAAAGACACCTTTTCATCTGCTTATTTTTTAATTTCGTTTAATCATTACATAGCCCTTAAACAAGCGGACATCCCCTCCCTTATATCCACGGATAATATAATAATAAGTCCCTTCGTTCAAGCCTTCGCCACCCCAGGTATCCTGATAATCATCATTCTTATACACCTCATTTCCCCATCTGTTGACGATGAGAAGTTCGACGTGATCGTAAGCCTCTGCACCCTCGATGACAAACCTATCATTGTATCCGTCATCGTTTGGCGTAATGATATTCGGTATCTTCAGTTCGCGTGGCAGGACAGTTATACGCACCCGTGCTTTAGAAGTCAAACCATTCTCATCCGTAATCTCATATTCGAGTTCATCTTCCCCTGCAAAACGCAGATTAGGCACGTAGACAATGCTGCCATCCACAACGGTATATGTACCATGTATAGGAGGGATAGTGACGCGGACACTGTTGACACGAATAGCTGACGATCCGGGAATTTCATTTTGAAGTACATTGATGGTTACGTCGCCGCCAAACTCCATCGTGACGATATCGTCTACAGCTGTAGGCGGTATCAGTGAAAGCTTTGTAAACCACGTTCCCGACAGCGTAAAAGACGCACGGGTTTCGATATCCTTGCGCGTGTGTATACCCTCCCCATTCATCAACGTAACATCACCCACCCAGTTGCCCCCATCGGCATTCTGGACAATCTGTGCATCGGCATCCACATACATCGCTCCATTGCTGGACACATTATGTGTCAACGTATAGTCCATCTTCATTGCTTTATCCGCATAGATATTCCACACCCGATCCATGCCAATGGTTTCATCCTGGAACGGTATGCCCGATGCCAGATAATCGGTCACCGAAACAAACACCTTGCTGTTCATCTGCGACGGCGTAAGCCGTGCCGGCGTATAATCCCCCTTTTCCTTTCCGACCGGGAATAACCATG
>JBEBVG010000118.1:0-9935 GCA_040392845.1 Sphingobacterium sp.
TTCGACAATCGAGAGTTCGTTTATGATATTTTTGGCCTCTGCAAACTTATCAATGATAAACAAAACATATCGAATGTCGACCGAAATTGTCCGTTGTAATTTAGGATCGAAGATAACATCGCCGGCCATTGCCTCAATATTACCATCGAATGCTAAACCTATTAATTCGCCATTACCATTTAATACAGGAGAGCCCGAATTGCCTCCCGTAATGTCTTGATCACTTAAAAAATTTACAGGCATATAACCATTTTTATCAGCATAACGTCCATAATCCTTCGTTTCGTATAATTCGATGAGTTTTTTAGGTAAATCAAATTCCTGATCGTTGGGTTTGTACTTGGCAATAGTCCCTTTTAACGTTGTATAGTTATTGATTTTTGCGTCATTATGAGCATCCTTAGGCAATGCCCGGATTGTTCCATATGTCAATCGTAAAGTGCTGTTAGCATCCGGATAATATTTGGCTTTTGGATTCATTTCCAGAAAACCAGCTATATACTTCCTATAGGCGGTTTGAAAACTGTCTTCCAATTGTTCTTGTTCGGGGCTCTGCTCGCGGTATTTAGTCATCAATGCTTCTGATATCCTGAACAAAGGATCTTCGTCGATAATATTTATAGACGGATCCGCTATAAAGGTTTCCAGTTTTTCCCTGGAACCAAATATGCTTCTGGCAAAAGCTATCTTAACGAGGTCTTCGAATTTGCCGTTGTTTTGCAGTGCTAATTCTTGGATATATGGAGCAATATTTCCAGCCTTGGCGTTATATAGATTCAGCTCGTCTGACAATACGTCTATTTCTAAAGGTAGGTAAAGCTTTTCATAGGTGTCTTGTACAGCTGCTTCAAACCGGGGAAGCATCTCCTTACGTTTTGCTTCATTGGCTTCAGCATATTGTTTTAGAGCGTTGCCGAGACTATAGGGCAGTGCGGCAAATGTAGCTGAACGCAATAGGCCGATGAGGTAGTTGTCATGGCGGGCTTTTTCATTTGTTGCAGTATAGTACATGTTAATGGTATGAATAACATCGCCATACTTTTCTGAATTTATCTTTTTATTCGCCCATTTATTAAACTTCTTTTCCAATTTCCGTTTTGTTACAGCTGTTTTGTGTTGGGAAAGCGCATCGATCATACCCTGACGGTTTTTCCAGTAATTTGCAATGCGTGAATACTGGGAGGCATAGTTGATATTGACCGCCTGATCACCATCCATGTGTTTTTTCATCGCATCCATACCTACTTTGGAAGCTTCTACCCACGCCGGATAAGCATAATATACGTTTTGGTCAATTCCTGCCGCTGGCATCCAGCGGTTGGTACGTCCAGGGTATCCCAAGATCATAGAGAAATCACCTTCTTTGAATCCCTTGATACTTATAGGGAGATGATATTTGGGTTTTAAGGGAACATTATCGACGGAATAAGGGACGGGATTACCATCTTTGTCTGCGTATACGCGGAATATCGAAAAATCGCCTGTATGTCTTGGCCACTCCCAATTGTCCGTATCTCCTCCAAATTTACCAATGCTGTTCGGCGGAGTGCCTACCAGTCGTACATCTTCATAATCTTGGTACACAAAATAGTAATATTCATTGCCACTATAAAAAGACTTTACCGATACAATGTATTTACCGTCTTCATTGTTCTCTTTTTCAATCTTTGCGATCTCCCGATTGATGATCTGCTGACGTTCCTTTTCGGTCATATTATCGTTTACCTGGTCTAATATACGTTTGCTAACATCATCCATACGTACGAAAAAGCGCACTGATAAAGATTTTGGTTTTAATTCTTCGGTATAATTTTTCGCCCAGAAGCCGTTTGTAAGATAGTCTTGCTCGGGCGTAGAAAGCTCGGCAATAGCGTCATATCCACAATGATGATTAGTCATGACCAAACCCTGACCGGATACAATTTCAGCTGTACAGCCGCCGTTGAATTGTACGATAGCATCTTTAAGGCTGGAGTGATTGATGCTGTATATTTCCTCTGCACTAAGTTTAAGTCCCTTTTTTTGCATGTCGGCTTCATTCAGACGCTTTAGATGCATAAGAAACCACATACCTTCGTCGGCCATCGTTGTTAAGCTGACAACACAAAACAGCAATAGTGATAATATTTTCTTCATTGGAATAACAATTTTAGACATGTAATTTGTTTCTAAGGTAAGGAAGCTACTGCGTCATCACCATATAATTCAGAACAAAATTGAATTAAATCAAGGGCAAAACAAAATTTTGTTTGAGAAAAAAGGTATTATCTTTTCCCTATCTTTGCAAGATGCAAGTATCATTTGAAGATTTCAAATTCAATAAGCAGCTATTAACAGCCATATCACATGCGGGATATACGGCGCCGACCGAAATTCAGCAACATGCCATCACGCCGATACTTGCAGGTCAGGACGTTATGGGGGTTGCACAGACGGGTACAGGTAAGACTGCAGCTTTTGTTTTGCCACTATTGATGAAGCTTAAATATGCACAAGGACAGGATCCGAGAGCGTTGATTTTGAGTCCTACAAGGGAGCTTGCCCTGCAGATCGACGAGAATATCAAGGCCTTTTCTACCTATCTGGATTTGCGTACAGTTGTTTTGTATGGCGGATTAGGCCCGAAAGTCCAAAAAGAACAATTGAGTAAGGGGTGTGACATTATAGTAGCCACGCCGGGGCGTTTTTTAGACTTGTATCTTGAGGGCGATATCAATACCAAGTCGATAAAATTTCTCGTAATGGACGAGGCAGATAAGATGATGGATATGGGGTTTATCGGGAAGATCCACCGTATCCTGGAAGTGGTGCCTCGTAAACGTCAAAATCTTCTTTTTTCGGCGACAATGAGTGAGCTGGTGCACAAGATTGCAGGCGATTTTCTGGCCTTTCCGACATTGATAGAAGTGACAGCACAAGCAACACCGGCAATAACGGTCGTGCAACAATTGTATAATGTACCCAACTTAAAAACAAAAATCAACCTGTTGCAACACCTTTTCATGGATGATGAGTCCTTCCATCGTGTGATCGTTTTTTGCAAAACAAAGACCGTAGCTGATCATGTATATGCTTTTCTGGAAAGGAGATATGGTGGGGAAAATGTTCGTGTTATTCACGCCAATAAGGGACAAAATACACGGATTAATTCGATAAACGCGTTCAAGTCCGGTGAAGTCCGATTTCTGGTCGCTACCGATGTCGCTGCAAGAGGATTGGATGTTTCGAATGTTAGTCATGTCATTAATTTTGATGTTCCCATTGTGATTGAGGATTACGTACATCGTATCGGGAGAACGGGGAGAGCGTTTAATGAAGGGGTGGCGATTACATTCTGTAATCCTGCGGAGCAACACTATATTAATAAGATTGAAAAATTAACACGGCAGTCTATCCCTGTTGAGGAATTGCCCGCAGAAGTTTTTGTGGAGAAAACACCTTTTGATGAAAAGCAGGCTATAGCACGGGAGATCGATAATCAGAAAAAAAAGGAAAATCCCGATTTTAAAGGGGCTTTTCATGAAAAAAAATATACACCAAAACAAAATTCAGCAAAGAAGAATGCGCCAACTGGAAAATCGATAAAAAGAGGGGAACGTAACAAGAAGAAAACTTTTAAAAAGAGATAATATTGTGAAATTTACACCTTTAAATATTGCGTTGGCCTGTATATTGATATGGTTTATCTCGGAGTGGAATTTGGAAGGAGCACAGCTGTTTTCTTTGGGGTGGCTTATTGTCCTGATTGTTCTTTTAGCACTTTTGGATTTAGGTTTTAGGATAATTTTTAAAGATGTGAAGAGATTGTGGCTCGTTCAATGCGGATTCCTATGTGTCGTAAGTCTACTTGTGATAGTATTGAAATTGATATAGATGAAATAAGAAACAATTATTCCAATGAAAAAAGCAGAAATTAAATTAAATATTGAGTTAGACGAGAGCAATGTTCCTGAAACTATACAATGGTCGTCGACCGATGGACAGAATCAAGAAACATTGCCAGCTAAGGCGATGTTTTTGTCCCTCTGGGATTCACAATATAAGAACTCGTTACGCATAGACTTGTGGACTAAGGATATGCCTTATGATGAAATGAAACGTTTTTTTTATGAGACGTTACAAACGATGGGAGATTCTTTTTTAAGAGCTTCGGGTGGCGATCCTATGGCTGAAAATGTTATTGGAGATCTTCGGGATTACTGTGCACATTTCGCCGATAAAATGGAGGTGCTTGAGCGATGAATTATTTTTTAGTAAAATCAGAACCTTTTAAATATAGCTGGGAGCAGTTTAATAAGGATGGGCGTACATTTTGGGACGGCGTACGCAATTATCAGGCGCGCAATAATCTCAAAGCAATGAAAGAAGGTGATCTCGTGCTTTTTTATCACAGTAATGAAGGAAAGGAAGTTGTCGGGGTAGCTAAAGTTGTCAAAGAATTTTATCAGGATCCGACTACAGACGACCCAAAATGGGTGGTAGTAGACCTGGCTCCGGTCGAGACATTCAAAAATCCGGTTACATTAGAACTTGTGAAGGCTGATCCTTTATTACAGGATATAGCTCTGGTGCGACAGGGCAGATTGTCTGTAATGCCATTAAAACCCGAAGAGTTTGATAGGATAGTAGAGCTGGGCAACAAATAACGGTAATAGTTTTAAGGTTTCTCTTTTTGGAAAAGCTGTATCAGGCTTTGTAGCTTTGTAGCATTTTCAGGCTTGAGTTTTCCAGCCAGTATGAGCCGCAGCTCCCTTCTTTGAAGAGCGCTTTCATATAATTTTTTTTCTTTATCTGTCTCAGGAATTAAAACAGGAGTCACTATAGGTCTGGCATTTGAATCTATAGCAACAAATGTATAATAAGCTTCGTTAGATTTTTCTTTGGTGCCCTTGGGAAGATTTTGAGCAAATATTTCCATATGGACCTCAACAGAAGTACTAAATGAGCGAGTGACTTGCGCTTGTATGGTCACCACCTCACCTAGCTTGATAGGTCGTTTAAAAGATACATTATCAACTGATACGGTGACAACGGGACTGTTGCAATGCTTTTGTGCCGCCATTGCTGAACAAATATCCATCCAATATAATAAACGTCCGCCCATGAGGTTACCAAATGTATTGGTGTCGTTGGGTAATACAAGTTCGTTCATTTCGGTATAGGATTCTTTGCCGTACTTGCCCATGTTGTTAGTCTCCTTAATCCTCTAGGATTTCACTATGTACGCTTTCTTCTTCCTTATGCTCTTCCTTGAAGTATCTCTTTTGAAAGATTAATATTAGGAAAACACCAATAGAAATAGCCGAGTCGGCTATATTAAATACTGGTCGAAAGAAAAGAAAATTCTCGCCTCCCCAAAGTGGAAACCATGTGGGGAAAGTGCCTTCAATCAACGGAAAGTAAAGCATGTCGACAACTTTTCCATGAAGAAATGTTTCATAGCCACCACCGGCAGGGAACAAAACAGCTTTTTCATAAAAAGTACTTTCACTAAAAATTAGTCCGTAAAAGGCACTGTCAATAATATTTCCCAGAGCGCCTGCAAAGATCAATGCTACATTGAGGATAAATCCCCGATTGTATTTGTTTTTGACCATGTAGTGCAGACCGTAGCCTATACCGATGACGGCAATAATACGGAACACGCTAAGGAATAATTTGCCGTACTCGCCGCCAAATTCTATACCATAAGCCATTCCCGGGTTTTCAATGAAATGGATGAGGAATTTATCACCCAGAACCTTAAAATCCTGGCCGATAGTCATGTTAAGTTTGACCCAGAACTTCGAAAGTTGGTCGATTAATAAGACAATGACGATAAGCGAAATCGGTCTTGTATAGCCTTTCATATGATCGGTTAGACGGATTATTACTCTTAGTATTGTTTGTTTTTCGCCTCGATACTTAATGTCGTATGAGGGACTGCTTTCAAACGCTCTTTTTGGATAAGTTTACCGGTTTCACGGCAAATTCCATACGTTTTATTTTCGATACGTACCAACGCTGCTTCCAGATTGTCAATAAATTTCTTCTGACGTGCGGCCAATTGATTAGTTTGCTCTTTTTCCAGTGTAGCAGAACCATCTTCTAACGTTTTGAATGTACCTGCTGTATCATCTGTACCGTTTGCATTACTATTACTCAATGTCTTAGTTAATGCAGAAAGCTCTTCTTTCGCTATTCTTAATTTCTCTAAGATAATTGTTTTGAACTCTAATAATTCAGAGTCGCTGTAACGTGTCTTTTCTGTATTCTCTGCCATAATCTAATTTTTTTCGATTAACACCTCTAGCTTATGCTCATTAATTTCGATACTGTCTACCGATGATAAATGACTGTCAAAAATAAATGAATTAGCCAATATTTCGGTGCAAATATACGATAAATTATAATGCGCAGCTTTTTCTATCTCAATATTTTGGCTCAGCTTCACATGGATACGATCAGTAACTTCAAATCCTTTTTCTTTACGTAAATTTTGAATTCTATTTATCAGTTCTCGTGCTATTCCCTCATTTTTCAACTCATCTGTGATTTGTACGTCCAAAGCTACAGTCAGATTACCCAAATTGGCGACCTGCCATCCCGCAACATCCTCTGCAATGATTTCCACATCATCGATTGAGATGGTGTAAGGTGTATCTTTTAAAAGTATTGTGCCGTCTCTTTCCAGCAGAGAAATACTTTCTGTATCCATAGCTTGAATAGCCGTAGTTACCATCTTCATGTCTTTACCGACTTTTGAGCCAAGGGCCTTAAAGTTAGGTTTTATTTTCTTTTTAATAATTCCTGTAGTGTCCGTGATAAATTCGATAGTCTTGATATTAGTTTCGGATAAGATCAGATCCTTCACCTTTTCCACCTTTTCCTGGAAAGCATTGTCCAATACGGGAACTAATATCTTGCTTAATGGCTGGCGAACATTTATTCCCGTTTTCTTACGCAATGATAATGTCAATGAGGAAATATCCTGCGCTAACGCCATTCTTTCCTCCAGGGCTTTATCGACAAGGTTTTCGTGGTAGGTGGGATAGTCAGCCAAATGAACTGATTCTGTGTTTTCTTTTTGTGTGACCGTATTTAAGTCCAAGTATAATTGATCAGCAAAGAATGGTGAAATAGGTGACATCAGCTTCGCAATTGTTTGCAGACAAGTATACAATGTGTGATAAGCAGAAATTTTATCTGCTGTATAATCTCCTTTCCAGAAACGACGACGGCATAAACGCACATACCAGTTGCTTAGATGCTCGTCTACAAAAGTCTGAATGGCACGTGCAGCCTTTGTAGGTTCGTAGTCAGCATAATACGTGTCAACTTCTTGAGTCAGACTGTTTAACAGAGATATGATCCATCGGTCAATCTCAGGTCGCTGTTCGATAGTTATCTCGGGCTCTTTGTAATTGAAATTGTCAATATTTGCATATAGGGCGAAGAAAGCGTAGGTATTGTATAATGTTCCAAAGAATTTGCGGCGTACCTCATCCAATCCTTCTTCATTGAATTTTAGATTATCCCAAGGCGCAGCATTGCTAATCATATACCAACGCGTCGCATCTGCACTATACTTGTCTATGGTTGCGAAAGGATCAACGGCGTTGCCTAATCTTTTTGACATTTTGTTTCCGTTTTTATCCAATACTAAACCATTGGATACGACATTTCTGAAAGCTACGGAACCACGGAACATCGTCGAAATAGCGTGAAGTGTGAAGAACCAGCCTCGGGTCTGATCGACACCTTCGGCGATAAAATCGGCTGGGAAAGCATGATTATATTCCTCTTTAAATGGAAGAGGATTGCCCTCTTGAAGCTTTTTATAATCCAAGCCCCATTGTGCATAAGGCATTGCGCCGGAGTCAAACCAGACATCGATCAGATCGGGCTCGCGGAACATTTTTTGTCCACCTTCGGAAACCAACACAATGTGGTCCACATAAGGACGATGTAAATCAAGTTGATCTGTGCCAAATTTGTCTAAGTAGGATCTATTCGTAGCTTTTTCCTCTTCTGTAAGGATATTAGACTGAAGAGAAGCAGTTAAATATGATTTTAATTCGGGCATGGAGCCGATACAAATCTCCTCATTTTCATCTTCTGTCCGCCATATCGGTAATGGTGTACCCCAATATCTTGAGCGGGATAAATTCCAGTCAACTAAGTTTTCCAGCCAGTTGCCAAAACGGCCGGTTCCGGTAGCTTCTGGTTTCCAGTTGATCGTTTTATTAAGTGCAACCAATTTATCTTTTACCGCTGTCGTCTTGATAAACCAACTATCCAGTGGATAGTAGAGCACAGGTTTATCAGTACGCCAACAATGCGGATAGGTGTGTTCGTATTTCTTAACGTCAAAAGCTTTGTTTTCTTCTTTGAGCTTAATAGCGATAAGGACATCGGTCGGACGGAAGTCTTTGTCGGCACGTTCTTCAGCGGTATAGTATTCCTCTTTGACAAACCGTCCTGCAAAATCGGTGATTTCTTTGACAAAGCGACCTGTGCGATCTACTGTTGGGACTTCTTTTCCGTTTTCATCTTTGACTAAGATGGCGGGAACGCCATTTTCCTTAGCTACTCTAAAGTCGTCCGCACCATAAGTAGGAGAGGTGTGCACGATACCTGTACCATCTTCGGTAGTCACGAAATCACCTGGGATCACCCGGAAGGCTTTTTCCAGCAGTTCCTCGGAGGTGACGTAAGGCATGAGTTGATGATACCGTAAACCGACCAACTCAGCACCTTTGAATTCGGCTGTTTTTTCCCAAGGGATGATTTTATCACCGAGTTTGTAGTCTTGAAAGGAAGTATTTTCACCTTCGGCTTTGAAGTATTTAGTGATGAGGTTTTTAGCTAATATAACGGAAACAGGCTCCCCTGTATATTGATTGAATGTCTTAATCTTGACGTAGTCTATATTCTTACCTACGGTCAAAGCTGAATTGCCGGGTAACGTCCAAGGTGTAGTCGTCCAGGCGATAAAGGCTACATCTTCATCTGGACTGTCAACCAATGTGCCCATTAGCGGATGGATCTGGGATTTATCGATGCGGAATTCCGCGACGATGGTGGTGTCTTTGACATCTTTATACGTTCCCGGCTGATTGAGCTCATGGGAGCTCAGTCCTGTACCCGCTGCAGGAGAATAAGGTTGGATGGTATAACCTTTATACAGCAATCCTTTTTTATAGAGATCCTTTAGCAGAAACCAAAGTGTTTCAATATATTCGTTTTGATATGTAATGTAGGGATGTTGCAGGTCTACCCAGTAGCCCATCTTTTCCGTCAGGTCATTCCATACATCGGTATACTTCATGACTTCTTTACGACAGGCTTCGTTGTATTCTTCTACAGATATTTTTACGCCTATATCTTCCTTCGTAATACCCAACGTCTTTTCCACGGCTAATTCTATAGGAAGCCCATGTGTATCCCAGCCGCCTTTGCGTTTTACCTGGTAACCTTTTAAGGTCTTGTAGCGGCAGAAAATATCTTTAATTGTGCGCGCCATGACATGGTGAATGCCGGGCATACCGTTGGCGGAAGGAGGCCCTTCATAAAACGTATAGGGCTTACTTGCCGGACGGTTGGAAATACTTTTTTCAAAAATATGTTCCCTGCTCCAACGTTTCAACACTTCTTTACCGATTTCTGATAGATTTAGCTGCTTATATTCCTTATACATAGCGTATGGCCTCTGTTTTTTAAGGTCACAAAGTTAGTGATTATAAAAGAAATTCAGCAATAAGTATTATATTTCCTCTATAAAATAAGCTTTCAAAGGCAGAGGAGAGAACGATAAGTTGCTTTTATATGCAACGCAATTAAAATTGCATATAAAAGCAATTTTATCTAAGTTTGGTAATAATCATATTCATGAAAGGGATTTAAACGGAACGTTGTAGATGGCTTGTCGGACCAATTATTTGCTATATCTGCTT
>JBEBVG010000119.1:0-9932 GCA_040392845.1 Sphingobacterium sp.
AAAGATGCTAAACTAAGAAATTTTTGGTATTCCCCCCAAGAATTCAGCTTGATCCATTTTTTTATCTTAAACTCACTATGTCTATTAAAAAATTCCTTTTATATTTGAGATATTAAACGCGACGCTAAATTTAACGCTTTGACCCAATTATACCATTCACATACTGACGAGTATCTTTTTTCATTGTTGCAAAACGATGATGAAAAAGCTTTTACCGAACTGTATCACAGATATTGGAAAAAATTATTGGTTCGGGCACTCATGCTCCTGAATATTCAAGAAGAGGCGGAAGAAGTTGTCCATGATGTATTCGTGACACTATGGAAAAAAAGAGCGACTTTGTCTATCCTGAACTCTTTTCATACTTACATGGCGGCCATACTCAAGTATAAATGTTTTGAAGTGCTGGCTAAAAGAAACCTAGCTCGTAGAAAAGCCTCTCTTGACAATATGACAGTAGAACATGAAGACCCCTCTACCCAGCAATGGCTGGATTTCAAATACTTGCGGGAGGAATTAGAACAAGCAATCTGTCAACTACCTGAAAAATGTCAACTTATTTTTAGGTTAAGCCGAGAGCACTATCTGACAGATAAGGAAATTGCAGAGAAGTTAGATATCTCTGTCAATACCGTTCGAACACAAATGCATCGGGCACTGCAAAAACTGAAGGCATCTCTGAATTCTTTTTTCTGCCTGTAATGACAGACTCTCTTTAGCTGCTCTAATCATCATCTTTTAAATGAAGTCAGATTTATAACGGTTTTCCTCCTCCACATTGAATACATCTATTTTTTTTACTCCCCTGTAATGCATTGTCAGCTATTTATCCCTCTATGGATTAAAGAGTCGAATTATTTATGCAATCATTGACAGCGGAATACATAGAATTACTAGCTGAGAAAAAGCTAAACGGTACGATTACATCGGAAGAACAGGTAGTGCTGGAACAATGGCTTAATAGAAAACCTGCGGGACACATTGTTTGGAATTCAGACGACAAAGACGAACAGATGTTGCGGGACAGGTTATTGAAACGCATTCAAGCAGATGCCGGAATCGTTTCCTCTGCAACATCGAAGAGCCGCCTACTATATCGCTACCGTCAGATTGCTGCTACAGTATTGCTTTTGATGATAGGAGGTTTAGGTTATTTTCTATTTTTCTCAAAGGATAATCTTCCGGTAATAGCGACATCTGAATCTAAAATAAAGGATATGAATGTTTCACCAGGCCGCAGCGGAGCCATTCTTACACTATCCAATGGTGAACAAATTGTATTGGACAGCCTGGAAAGCGGCACAATAGCGGTGCAAGGTGACAGGTCGCTGGTAAAGCAAAATGGGAAATTAACCTATCGGGGAGATAACAAATCTTTAAAGGTAGAAGGTACCGAAATATTATACAATACACTCACCACACCGCGTGGAAGAGAATTTCAAATAATACTCGCAGACGGCACTAAGGTGTGGCTTAATGCGGCATCTTCAATTTCCTATCCGACCGCTTTTACGGGCGCGGAGAGAAAAGTAACCGTAACTGGAGAAGTATATTTTGACGTTGTGAAAGATAGTAGAAAACCATTTATTGTTTCGGTACATGAGGCAGAAATCAAAGTTTTGGGTACCCGTTTTGATGTAATGGCTTATCCTGATGAAAAAGAGATAAAAACGACTTTATTGGAAGGATCTGTAAGCGTCAGCAAAGGAAAAAACCAAGTTGTTATCCGCCCCGGACAACAAGCAGGTTTCTCGAATCAATCTAATCAGATACACGTAAAAGAAGTAGATATAGATCAGGCTGTGGCATGGATCAACGGTAAACTGTCACTAAATAATCTGGAAGTAGAAGCGATTATGCGCAATCTTTCCCGTTGGTATGATGTGGACGTAGAATTTGAAGGTCCGATTTCACATGAGCATTTCTGGGGCTTGATTAACAGAAACGTAGGTTTGAAAGAAATATTGAAGGTATTGAGAGCAAACGGTATAAATGCGAATATTAAAGGACATAAGGTAATTGTATCATCTAATTAAATAAATATATAGAATATGGAAGTATAATTGACAAAAGAGGCAAGCCGTCCTGATGTCCGTCAGGACGGCTGCACGAGGTTCAGTAATTAAAAAAACAAGTTTTTTGACTGGAAACTTTAATACTATTTTTTAACCATTAAACCTATCTGCCAGTGAGGCAGGTGCTATTTACAAAGATATGAAAATGTTTTATCCTTGGCGAAGCTATAAGGAGAAAAAGCTTTTATTCGCCAAAATCGGGAAAGTTATGAAGCTTTTTACGTTCTTCTTTTTTATCGTCACGCTACAAATCAGCGCGAAGAGTTACTCACAAAACATCAACCTGAAAGGCCTTAACATTTCACTGGAGCAGGCTTTCAGGCAAATTGAGAATCAAACAGGCTGTTCGTTTTTTATCAATCACAAGTTGTTAAAGGGCGCAAAGCCGGTCAGCATTACACTCCAGAATGCAACGATTGAAGAGGCCATGCAAGCACTTCTGAAAGGTCAAGATTTGGCCTATGAAATTATCGACAAGACAGTAATCTTGAAAAACAGGCCACAAAAGCAGTTATCGGCAGAAATTTTGACTATTGATCGTCGAATAACAGGAACAGTTAAAGACTCCAAAACCGGAGAGCCATTGGCAGGAGTAAGTATACGGGTCGAAGGTACCACACAAGGTACGGTAACAGACGCCCAAGGAAAATTTGCACTAGCCATACCGGAAGATGCTGTGTTGGAAATAAACTATTTAGGATATGCCTCACAAATAATCACACCCGGAGGAAAAAGTTCTCTTGAAATTCTCTTGACGGCAACATCGACCGGTCTGGATGAGATGGTCGTGGTGGGATACGGAAGGGAAAAGAAAGTCAACTTGACCGGTGCAGTGGATCAGATAGGCAGTGAAGTGTTCAAGGACAGGCCAACCGCCAATGCTACACGATCCTTGCAAGGTGCACTTCCGGGAATGTTCATCACTTTTGCCACAGGAATGCCAAACCAAAATTATGACCCTGTCGTCAGGGGTGTTGGATCAATTGGTGCCGGTGGTCGAGCATTGGTCTTGGTGGATGGTGTTCCGGGAAGCCTGGATAGATTGAATCCAAATGACATAAAAAGCGTATCGGTTGTAAAGGATGCTTCTGCTGCCGCAATTTACGGTGCTAGAGGTGCTTTTGGGGTTATTTTAGTGACGACCAAAGATGGTGAGAAAGGAAAGGTCAATATCGATTACTCCTTCAATGCCATCACGAACAAACGGACTGTTGTTCCCGAATTCTTAACCGATGGTTACCTGTGGGCCAAAGAATTTGACACGGCATATTTTGGAAGGTATAAAACGCACCCGACTACCGTCAATGACGGCATGGTGTTCTCTCAGGAATACCTTCAGGAACTGCAACGGAGACATGAGAACGGAACGCTTCCAAGTGTAGGCATTAACCCCGCCACCGGAGAGTACGTTTATTACGGCAGTACAGACTGGGACAGATTATTGTACAATGATTATGATCCGGCCCAAGAGCATAATTTGTCTATTTCGGGAGGAAATGACAAGTCAAGTTTTTATATCTCTGGACGATATTACCATAAAAACGGAATTTATAGGTACAACCCGGACGCCTACAATGACTATAACCTGAGAGCAAAGGGAAGTTTAAAAGTTTTCCCCTGGTTAGAAGTGACCAATAACTTCTCTCTGTCAAGCAGTAATTACAATTCTCCCGAATCTCATCACGTGGGCGGAAATCCGCAACGGCGGATTTATTTTGAGGGATTCCCCATTGCCATGTTGAGGAATCCGGATGGAACATTTACAAAGACCGGTGCCCTGACCATACAAAGCTTTTTTACCGGGGATGAAAATGCCAGTCGCTATTTTTATCAAAACTTTAAAGATATTGTGGGCTTGAACGCGACGTTCTTAGATAATCGCCTCAACATACATGGAGATTTCAGCTATATCTATACACCGTATAATACAAAACAACAGCGTACCCCGATCTCCTATAGCGAGTCTCCCGGAGAATTTACCGTGCATCAGCCGGACAATGAATTTATAAGCCGGCTACTGAGAAAGGATAATTATATCGGGACTAACCTTTATGCAAGTTTTGAGCAAAAAATAAACAAGCACAATTTTAAATTGTTGGCTGGATTTAATTATGAAAACACAGATAGAGAAGATGTTAATTTTACTCGGTACGAATTGCTTAACCCAAGTCTTCCAGATCCTTCTCTTGCTATCGGCCAGAATTTCTCGCTATCAGGCGGTGGATATGAATGGACTACCGCGGGTGTATTCTCCCGCATAAACTATAATTACGACGACCGCTATCTCGTTGAGCTAAATGGCCGTTATGACGGTTCATCCAAATTTCCATTTAGTCAGCAATTCGGTTTTTTCCCTTCTGTTTCCGCCGGATGGAGGGTTTCTCAGGAGAGTTTTTGGAAGGTGCCAAAGAATATCGTATCTGACTTGAAGATAAGAGGTTCATACGGAAGTTTAGGCAATGGTAATGTTGCCCCATACAGTTATCTGGAAACGATGCCCGTTTCAAAGTTGGATTTGCTCCTTGGTGGAATAAATCCCCAAATGACCAATAACCCGAATGTGATTCCGGAAGGGCTTACCTGGGAAAAGGTACGATCTTTCAATGGAGGTATCGATGTGAGCCTTTTAGATTATAGACTTGATCTTACTTTTGATAAATACGTCAGATATACAGACGGTATGTTTACTCCGGGGCTGCCCCTACCGGGCGTATTAGGTGCCAGTGCTCCCAAAGGAAACTATGCGGATCTACGCACGCCCGGTTGGGAGCTTTCACTGGGATGGAGGGATAACATAGACATGAAATCTCCATTCAATTATTCGGTAAAATTCACGCTATCGGACAATTATTCTGAAGTCACTAAATACAACAATCCCAACGGATTGATCGACACGTACTATAAAGGGCAGATTGTTGGCGATGTGTGGGGCTACCAAACCGATGGTCTCTTCCAAAGTGTTGAGCAGATTGTCAACGAGGCGGTTGATCAAAGTCGAGTCGCCGCGACGACGAATGCCAAGGACGAAATACTCCCCGGAGATGTCAAATTTGTCGATAGAAACGATGATGGAAAGATCGATCGAGGGGCGAATACTTTGGATGACCACGGGGATCTGTTCATCGTCGGGAATGTCCAGCCCCGTTATTTATTCGGGTTTACGGGAAGTGCCAACTGGCACAATTTTGATTTCCGCATATTTGTGCAGGGAGTAGGCAAGAGAGGTTGGTGGCCAGGCAATGATGCCGGACTCTTTTGGGGACAATTCCAACGCCCTTATGATCCGCAGCCGATGGATGTATACAACAATTACTGGCGGGAAGACCGGCGCGATGCTTATTTTCCGAGGTTAGTCGGCTATGAAGCGAACGGCACGGGTCGAAATAATGCCCTTAATCAACCATCTGACAGATATTTTCAAAATGCAGCCTACATCAGGCTGAAGAACATATCGGTAGGTTATAATCTACCTGCCTCATTGACTCAAAAAGTTGGCTTAAGTTCGGTACATGTTTATTTCTCGGGAGATGATCTGTGGGTCTACTCCCCTCTGTTCAAACACACACATGCTATCGATCCCGAAGCCATAGTTAGTGATCTAAGCGGTGAAAAGAATGCGTATGTCCAAGATATCGATGTGCAGTATCCGGGCTTGACTTATCCAACCCTCAAATCATTTACATTCGGAATACGAGCATCGTTCTAACAAGGGTAGATATATTTAGGAATGACTAATAAAAGACATTAATAATGAAAACATTGAAATTATACTTTGCACTAATGAGCTTTGTATTCATGGGGTGCGAAAAAATGTTGAACGATGGTTATAACCAGATTGCAAAAGACAGGATTTCTCCCAAGGTTGCATTTACCTCCGATAAAAGTATCGAATTGTACACGAATTCTTTCTATAAGATACTTCCAAATGGAGATGACATTACCCAGGGAGATGCGATGAGCGATTATGTCGCCATCAAAAGCGTTCCGAGTTATCTGATTCACGGTGCTTACGACTCCAAAAGTGCCGGCGGATGGTCATGGGGTGCATTGCGCAATGTAAATTATTTTATAGTAAATGCACCAAGACAGGCACTGGATGCCGGCGTCCGCGAAGACAACGTGAACAACTATCTGGGAATCGCCCGATTGTTCAGAGCTTGGTTTTATTTTGAGAAAGTGAAAAGGTTCGGAGACGTACCATGGTACAATAAGCCACTGGATCCTTCGGATGCCGCAGAGCTGTATAAACCCAGAGACCCACGGACAATGGTCATGGACAGCGTCCTTGCTGATCTGGACTATGCTATCGCCAACATTTATGATGAAAAAGACAATACGTGTTCGAGAGTAACCAAATGGGTAGCATTGGCCTTTAAATCGCGCGTATGTCTGTTTGAGGCCACCTATCGGAAATATCATCTGGATCTGAATTTACGGGGTACCGCAGACAAATGGTTTCTAGAAGCTGCGAACGCCTCAAGTCTGCTGATGCAGAGTGAAAAATATAAGATCCACGTGAACAGTACCCGTCCGGAACGGAGCTATAGAGATCTCTTTGTCGACGAAAGTGGCAATCCGCCAAATGACGAGACCATACTATCTTCCAATTACAGTGCCGAATTGAATCTATTTAACCTGTCTTCATGGTATTATTTAAGCCCTACGCGAGGCGACCGGGTTAGTTTTACCAAACCCTTTATAAACACCTATCTGAACATCGACGGAACACCATTTACGAATGCCTCGGGGTTTGAGACAATTCCTTTTTGGGATGAAGTGAAAAACAGGGATTTGAGATTGTCCCAGACGATAAGGATGCAGGGGTACGAAAGGAGCGATGGAGACAAGCAAGCGCCGGATTTCTCATTTACTCCCACAGGATACCAACCGATCAAATATGTATTGGATTCAAAAAAAGCGGACAATGGTATCCTTAGTGACAATTCTATTCCGATCATCCGATACGCAGAGGTTCTCCTCAATTATGCGGAGGCAAAAGCCGAGCTGGGAGATTTTACCTTATCTGATTGGGAGAAGACGATCAAAGTGCTAAGAGGTCGGGCCGGCATTACCAATGCAGCCATGCCTACTACGGCAGACACCTATTTACAAGACGTATATTTCCCTACGGTCACAGACCCTATCCTATTAGAGGTAAGACGGGAAAGGGGTATCGAGCTTGCACTGGAAGGTTTTAGGTTTGATGATATCCGCAGGTGGGCTTGCGGCAAATTGCTCGAGATGCCTTACGAAGGTATCTTCGTTCCTGAGATGAACCAATTATATGATTTAAACCAGGATGGCAACCCCGATGTATCCTTTGTTTCAAGCACCCCTTCCAATGCGCAGAAGGGAGTGGTCTATGTCGTCGTAAATAACTCGTCGATCAAGTTATCAGAAGGAGATAAGGGAAATGTATTGTGGCTCTCCGATATAGCCAAGAAATGGGAAGACCATAAGTACGTATATCCTATCCCATACAACGAGAGGGTACTTAATCCAGATCTAGGCCAAAATCCGATTTGGGAATAAGGCCCTTTATAATCTTCATTTAATACGTAAATAACATGAGAGTTAACTATTTTTTAATCGTTCTGTTTCTAATTTTCCTTTCGGCATGTTCCAAGGACAACGAATTCGATAATGGATTGGATGGTAATAATCCGGGAGAGCAGTATCCTAAAAATGAAATTACCATTCGACAATCTATTTTTATGAACCTGAACAATGTCAGGGAAAAAAGCAGTGATACCCGCATTATGGATTCACTAATTTACTATGTTGATCATGTTCCTAAAGGAGAATCTCTTCACATGAGCATTTATCTGTTTGATTATAAGCCCTTGGTAACTTCTATCGTAAAGGCTATACAAAGGGAAGTTACCGTGAACCTATTGATTGACAGCAGTCACGTGGACGAAAGCATGGTCATTAATAAGAGTACTTTCACAAGTTTAGGTATAGCCACAAAAAACACATCTTCCCGACTTATAGCCGTGAAAAACAATATAACCGCCACTTCTATAAATCACGAGAAGTATGTACTTTTTTCAAAGCTTTCATTGCCTTATGGCGAAGCAAAAAATGTGGTATTTTCTACTTCACACAATTTCCAGACAAGTGACACCAAAAAAGTACAGGACGCCATTGTGATGTCCGACAAGGCTTTATACGACACATTCTTACGAAACTGGGACAAAATAGCTTCCCTTGCCGATTCGAAGATGAAGAACTTTGAATATACAGTCGAAAATATTGATAACAATACCAAGGCTATTTTCTTTCCCAGACTCAAAAACGGATCATGGGACAACGGGGATCCGATTGTTGAAATACTGGACAAGCTCACAAATTTTTCATCAAAAGATACGATCTGTGTGGGTATGGCAGGTTTCACGAACCCTAGAAAAAGCATTGCCGAAAAATTGGCTTCGCTCCAGAAAAAAGGCGTGCAGGTCGAAGTCGTCACCCGGGAAGCGGAGACCGGAAACGAGGTGCTGAGCAACCTTGGACAGGTATCGGCC
The DNA here is from genome assembly GCA_040392845.1 of Sphingobacterium sp. GTDB lineage: Bacteria > Bacteroidota > Bacteroidia > Sphingobacteriales > Sphingobacteriaceae > Sphingobacterium. The sequence continues at coordinate 8,600 of JBEBVG010000119.1, forward strand.
AATGGAGGCTATGTAAAATTGCTGACGACCAGTCAAGTGAATATCCACTCCAAATTCATGTTGATAAAAGGCTTTTATGAAGGGAAACACCAAACCATCCTCTTGTCAGGATCTGAAAATTATTCCGGAAATGCTTTGTACAACAACAACGAACAGCTGCTTATGCTCATGAACAGCCCGCTGTTCAACGATTATTGGAAATATTTCAAGGACATCAAACAGACTTTATAGGAATATAGTCTATCGATATCCGTTTTATTTTAATAAATATTAAATTATTTATCATGTATCTTATCAAACAAACCAAACAGAACAAAATAAAATATATTTTGTCTGCACTAGTCGTATGTATATTAGTATTTACTTCATGCAACAAAAATGGGGATCCGGAAGTGACCGCTCCGCTCGATCCATACTTGTCGATTGACGGAACATCGAATCTAAGCATAGACGCCTCAGGAGGTACACGGAGCGTTGCCCTGAAAGCAAACGGAAACTGGCAGGTTTCTGTACCAGGCGACATTGATTGGGTGGAAGTCGATCCGAAAAATGGCAAAGATAATGGCACTTTTAATCTTACCATATACGAGAATACGACATATGACACTCGGTCGGCAAAATTGTCTTTTCGTCTGAACGATGCATCTGAAGAAGGAGTGTCTTTCCAAATTGTCCAGACAGGCGCAGTAAGAGAGGTAACCTACGAGACTCTCTTAGAAGAAGACTTTGACTGGCTGGTTAGTGGCAATGGTGTCATTGTAGGGTTACCCATTCTCTATGATCAATCTGTGGCTGAATTAAGAATTGACCTCTGGCCAGCCTCTTTCACTGCGCATGGTTGGGAATCGGATGGAGCTAACGCTATTTATGCGAGAGAAGGACTTCTTAAGATAGGAAAGAGTGGCAGTTCGGATTATATCGTATCACCACCTTTGGAATTTGAAGGAACAAAAAACCTGAAAATAGAATTCAAAGCGGTCCCCTATATTACTGCCGCAAATAATAGAGACAACGGTCAGATCAAAGTGGGCACCACACAGGAAGAAGCAGCTGCTCTACCCTCTAGTTTTTCACTTGACAATTGGTTCGATATGGCGAGTGATCCCCAGACCATAGAAATATGGAAAAAACCAGAGTCCGTATATTCTTTTGAAGTCAAGGGAGCGACCAGCGGCATACGGATCAAGATAGGTTCCGAAGGCAATAAACAACGCTTCTTTGTAGATGATGTGATTATCAAAATGGAGAATGAGTGATTTTTTGAAAAAAAGTTATCGTGAAGATTGTTAAAAATAAATTAGTCTTTTGCATATACTTTTTTTGATCTCTGTAT
>JBEBVG010000120.1:0-9442 GCA_040392845.1 Sphingobacterium sp.
GAGAGTTTTCAGTTCAAAGGAAAATGGTTTACGGAAAAAAATAGAGATGCTTTGGGGGGCACGTTGTTACGTTATGGTGCAGGAAAAGCGGATTCGTTATCGGATGCATTGACAGTAGTCAATATCCGTGAAGCCGGTAACTACACGGTTTGGATAAGATCACGTGACTTTGCTGAAAAACCCGCTACAAGACAGTTTCAATTGCATATAGATGACCATGTCTGTGAGCGTGCCGGAAAACACGGTAAAGTTGGACTTTATTGGGAAAAAGTGGCACAAATTCCGCTGGAAAAAAAAGAGATTCTGCTCCGCCTACACAATTTCAATTATGGCAGATGTGACGCTGTTCTGTTGATAAAAGACGGTCAGGTAAATCCCAATGAAATGGCATTGATCGATATAGGCAAATGGCGTAAAAACCCAGTTGCAATCATACAGCATGGGCAGGACAAGGCAAATGATGTGGCATACCTGTCGGTGGATGACAAAAACAAGGTTGTCGCATCCATGGAAAACGGTCTCGTGCGTACGGAGTTTTTGCAGTTGACTGATGGTAAGAATGCGATTGTTTGCAGAACCTCCGTCAGACACAATAATCAATGGAAACAAGTGCAGCCGGAAAGTCTTGAAAATCATAAGATTTTCTTGTTGTATACAGATACTGCTACTATAGATTTCTCTCACTACTTCCCATCTTGGTCGCCGGGAGTGAAAAGTAAGAGCTATTTTGAGTTTGAAGGAAAACACTATAACGTGACCGCAGAGGGTGAGGACCAGAATCCTTTTCGTGCGGCTTCTTTAAGTGAAGCTATACCATTTGCTGTAGAGCAGTTGGATAAGCATACCGTCTCTGTCCAATACATTACCCGCAATAACTCGACCATCACGGGAATATGGCATTTGGATGACCATGCACAGCATATACGCCTTCGGTTGATCTGCAAAACGGCACAACACGGATATTACAGCATGGTCGTGGCAGCATTCAATCCGCTGAATGAAGATAAGATGTCCAATGTGCTACTGCCTCCTATGTATCAGTACAAACGGGTGCCGGTCAAACCCCAATTGCTTCCCTCGGCCATGACACAGCAACCGCTGGCCATTGCCGAGGCGACGAATGCAGGGATCAAATGGTCGTCTTTTGTGACAGCGGATATCGATGCTTTCAAAAATGACTGGGGTACTTCGGATTATTCTCCGATTGGCTTTTCTATCAAGAATGCACAAAACCAGGTGCAGCCTACTGCTTTTGCACCGATATTGGGTATGGAGGATTCCAAGTATAAAGAAGGAGAATTGATCGATCGACAATTTAATCTGGGTATACTTCCTGCAGGCTGGGAAAAAGCATTGACCTATATTTCTGATTCACTTTATAAGGTAAAGGATTATCGTTCCCAGCCCCAGTTATCCCTTACGGATGCGATCTTTAATATGGTCGATCTGGTAAAAGATGAGAACTTTGGCGGATGGGACAAGCAGTTGAAAGGATTTTATGATATCGAAGGTGACCCTGAAACAGCACCTACCGTGGTCAATGCAACACCACTGGCCAATATTTCTTTGGCGCTGCTTTCTAAAAGTGAAGAACTGTATATTTCCAGAGCATTGCCGACTATCGAATACACACTTTCGAGGAGTGGGTATAGATGGGCAATAGATGTCGTACCGACCGGATATAACAACAAGCCTGAAAAACTGGAATTTAATCCATACACTTCGCAGTTTACAACTTCGTATTACCAAGGACTTCACCAACTGATGAATGGCCTGAATCCCTGGCTGAAAGATATTGCGCTTCCCGGTGACACCTTGCGGAGAGCAATCGGTTATTCTACAGGGTTTATTCCTTGGGTACAGGCTATGGCTGCCTATAAAATGACTAATGAGTCAAAATGGCTGGCACTTGTAAAGGAAAATGCCGATAGATATGTTACCCATCAAATCTATACGAATACCGAGACTCCTTTGAGGCACACACCTTTTTATAATTCGAGTTTTTATGCGCCTTGGTGGCATTTGGTTGATCTATATGAATTGACAAAAGATAAGAAATACCTAGACGCTGCGGTATACGGGAGTTATTTCACAATAGCCGGTGTTCGCTCTTTTCCTTTGGTAAGCGATAGCCTGATGACCATACATCCCGAAAATACCTTTGAAGGCAACACTCGAATTTGGTGGAAGGGGAAGGAACCATATCGCCTCGGCTTCCCACGGAAAGAAGGTGATGCGCCCGAAAGAAAAATTCCGACATGGTTAGTCTCTCCGGTGGGATTGGGCTTCGAACAGCCTTCTACTTATTTCCTAACGTCCAAAAACAAGAATGTAAGGCCTGTGTTTATGAGCAGCTGGGCACCCCATCTTTTACGTGTGTTTCAGTATTCTAACGATAAAATTTTCGAAACTTATGCTCGTAATGCAGTTATCGGCCGTTTTACAAACTATCCGGGATATTATGCTACCGGGTATACGGATATAACCATGCAACCTGATTTTCCATATAAAGGACCCGATGTCAGCTCCATTTACTATCATCATATTCCACCGCACCTGGGATTCTCGTTGGATTATTTGATTTCAGAGGCTGTACAGCGTTCAAAAGGCAATGTTGAATTTCCATACAGTAATCAGGAAGGCTTTGTCTGGTTTGCCAACCGTATCTACGGAAGTGAGGGCGGAAAGATATTTGATGACGAGCATGTGTCCCTTTGGTTAAAGAAAGGCTTGGTGCATACTACTGGTACGAATATGAATTATGTGACGGCGATATCGGAAGATAAATTCTGGATTTTATGCTCCAGTGAGTCTGCCAAGGAAGAAACAGTGGATATACAATGGTCCGCTGAAACCAATGCTATCGCGGATGGTGAGATAACGGTTATGGATGAAAATCGATCGCCCTCCACGTTGTCTGCTCATGGATTTTCCACCAAAATCAGTATACCGGCAAAAGGTTTTAGGGCTATGGCGATCCCCCTGGTTCGCCCACATCAATCCCCCGGATATAAACCGTTGACAGAAGGGTTGCAAACGATCGATGCGGGTAAGCCTTGGGGCAAAGTATACTTCTTCCGCATACGATCACCGTTTGGTTGGGATTCTATTTATGGTTTCGCACAAACAAGTCCGGTAAAGAACGTGTCCGTGACTGTCACGTGCAATGGCAAACCCCAGCAAATAAACCAATATCCTTTTGAATGGAGTTTCTATAAGCTCAAAATGGATGAGACTGCCGAAATAACCTTGCAGTTGAAAGATGCGACAGGTCGTACCGTAAATAAAAAAATAACGATGTATGGAAAATAAAGCTATGGTACGGTTTTTAGTTCTTATGCTCCTTATAGCAAATTTTAATACGCAAGCTATTGCACAAGGAGTAGAGGACCTGCAAAAAATAGCAGCTTCTCAAGATGGCGCATCTCCCTTGGTTTTTAAGCTTAGTGCATCAAAGATCCCCTCGATAGGGCCAGGGACATTTTACGATGAAAAGGAATGTACGGTAAGAAAAGGAATCGCCAGTTTTTTTAATAAAATCCAGCAACGGAATCAGATGACAGTCGCATTTATTGGGGGTAGTATTACGCAGGGGAATTATTGTTATCGGTTGCAAACGGCCAAATACCTCCAGACAGTTTACTCGGAGGCCCCGTTTCAATGGATAAATGCAGGTGTCTCGGGGACAGGAACAGATTTGGGAGCTTTCAGGTTGAAGGAGCAGGTCTTGGATTATCAGCCTGATCTGATTTTTATCGAGTTTGCGGTGAACAAAGCTTATGCTGAAGGTATGGAGGGGATGATACGTCAGATCATAAAGCACAATCCAAATACGGCCATTTGTTTGATCTATACGATATCGAATGGGCAGACACAGTATTATCAGCAGGATAATATCCCCGAAAATATCCAACGATTGGAAAAACTTGCCGATTATTATGAGTTGCCCTCTATTCATTTGGGGATGGAAGCGGCCGCACTAGAGAAAGAAGGAGCTTTGATTTGGAAAGCCGAAAAACAGGTAGAAGGAAAGATTTTGTTTTCCAAAGATGGTATTCATCCCTTACAAGCGGGAGGTGATCTGTATGCGGCTGCCATTGCACGGGGTTTTGAAAAGATGAAATCACAGAAACAAACATTCTCGCATGCACTAAAGCAACCTTTGCTCTCCGACAAATGGGAATGCGCTATCATGGTAAACCCATCGGACGTGGCCACCTTTGATAAAAATTGGAAACAGATACAGACTAGTAATTCATCTGATTTGAAAAAATTTTCCAATTGGTTTGACCACATCACTTTTGCCGAACAGCCAGGTGCAAGATTGACGTTTCGTTTCAAAGGGGATATGTTTGGATTGTTTGACATCGGAGGCCCCGAAGTTGGCCAATTGGAATTTGAAATAGACGGAAAAAACGTTTCTCTACAACGTCAAAGTTCACCTGAACTCATCTATTATGCCGTGAGTGAAACAGCAGGCAATCCGACGATCGATCGCTTTAATGCCTTTTGTAATAACCGATATCGTGGTCAGCATGACTTGATTGCTTTGCCGTATGGCGAGCATACCGTGAAGATAAGCATCTCGGGAAAGAAAGCTGACAAGAAAAAAATATTGGGACAAAGACAGTCCGATGATATAACATCGCATCCGGAAAAATATGACAGAACGGCTGTTTATATCGGTAAAATTTTGATTAGAGGCGAGTTTGTTAAATAAAGTTGATATGTTGAATTATAAAAAAATAATGTGTCTCATCATACTGATGAGTTTTACCCTCTCCGTCGTATATAGTCAAAAACTTACACAACGGGAAAAATGGGAACTTAAGTTAAAGGCGTATGAAAAAAAGGATTCCTTAAATCCTTCTCCGAGTAACCAAATTTTATTCATAGGCAGTTCTACGGTGGCGGGTTGGAGAGCGCTGGAAAAGGATTTCTCCGCCTATAATGTCTTAAATAGAGGAGTGTCCGGTACCAAGATGGTTGATCTCTATCATTTTAGAGAGCGCCTGATAGCACCCTATCAACCGGCAAAGATTTTTATCTATGAAGGAGATAATGATATTGCACTCGGATGGTCTCCAGATAGTATACGCAATGTATTTATTGACCTTTTTCATTATATCCGTGATCAAAAACCAAATGCAACTGTCTATGTAATTTCCATTAAGCCATCACCAAGTAGATTGAAATATAAAGATGCGTTATTAAGAACTAATAAACTTTTAAAAGATTTTATAGAAAAGCAAAATAATGCCGGGTACATCGATATATATACACCTATGCTTCAGGATGGGGAAATAGTCCCGGATTATTATAGAGAAGATAAATTGCATATGACGAGCCAGGGTTATGAAATATGGAAACAGGAGATTGGCCCGTATATAAAAAAATAAGCTAAACAGTCGTACTATGTTAACAAAATCAATTTTTCTTTTTTTTAGTTTACTTTCCTGTCTGCTCACTATGGCGCAGACGGAATCGAAACAGGATGTTTTTAAAATTGCTGTCAACGGAGAAGAATACAGATTTAAACCTGACTTTTTGATTATCTACAGTGACAAAAATCCGGGATTGGCATTAAAGCCCGCGGGGATTAAAAAAGTATCCTATAATGTGCCGACATGGAAGGTAAGCGATATGACATTGGCGGATTTCAATCAAAAATCCGTTAGTGATCGCGTTGCAGGTGATGGGTTTGATGACCGTATCCTGAGAGGCTCTCAGGAAAAGCGGACGGCCAATATTTATCATGTGGGAGACCGCTATTTTACCTCCGCTACTCGTGCTTTTGATACACCAGATTCTATTCTATATCTATTTGAGGAAAACGAATTATTTGCGTTTAAGGCGTGGATCCATAAGTCAGCTAAACCTTACCCTCAATTACACTTTCTACTAACACCTAAAAAAGAGGGTTTTTTCAGTGTAGGGTATATCGGAGCCCCTGCTTTTGAAGTAAATACAGTATCAGAATTGTGGCAACCGTTGATATGGACGGAAAAACGAGCACCCCAACAGCCATATTTATCACCTGCTTTTATGGCTACTCTGCCTGCTACGTTGGTAAATGACGGAAGCAACACAATGGGGATGATGGCGGATGAGCATTATCTACCCTTTCAACCATTGCCGTTATTGGAGAATAGTCAGTTTGGAGTGGTTTTGTTGAACAATAAGGGACAGTTACAACCTCAAGTATTTGCACCTATACCTGGAGGTTTCCTTTCACAAATGAAGACAGGCATTCCGTTCCATTTTTCTCTTCGGTTGATCGCAGAACCGTTGAGCTTAACAAAAACGTATGAGCAGGTGGCAACTGCTGTTTTTAGATTTGATGATTATCGAACCAACGCTACCGTATCTATGAACACAACCCTGGATAATCTGATCGATTACTCCAAGACACATTACGCCTGGTTTGTGGATAGTTTGAAGGGGTTTGCTTATTCTACCGATGTGCCCGGTGCTGTAAAGAATGTTTCTAGTCTAAACCCTTTGGAGCTATCCATTATAAGGGATGATTCGGCTATGTTCGAAACAAGAGCATATCCGTTAATGGAGTTTATGCTGTCCAGAGAGAAATTTCTGTTTGCGTTAGATAGTCTTCAAAAAATTCAATCACCGTCCAGAAAACTACGTGGCCCTATCGCGCCATTGTCGGAATTACAGGTTCTTTATAACGTATTTGGGAAAAATAACTCATTTTATCCCGCTATGGCAAAAAAGGAATTTGACAGTATGCGGGTCAGAAATTTGGATGTTAAGCAAAAAGGTAAGAACTGGATGAACGCCTTGTTTTTATATAAAATGACTAGTGATACCACCTACCTCAATGTGAGCCGTCGATTAGCAGATGCCTATCTGAAAACACGTGTGGACAGACGTGTAGAGCAATTTGGAGACACTATGAACGGTTCCAATTTCTTCTGGCCCACTTTCACCGCCAATTGGTCGGCACTATTTGAATTGTATGAAGTCACTGGCGATCGCAAATATCTGGAAGCTGCTCATGATGCCGCTCGGCATTATACGCTGTTTACCTGGATGGGACCTAAAATTCCCGATAGTCTTATCACGGTCAATAAAGGAGGGAAAGCGCCAATGTACTGGTATCTGAAATCGAAGGGGCACCAGCAGATGTATTATCCGGAAGAACGGGTTCCCGCATGGCGGCTATCAGAAATTGGATTGACTCCTGAATCTTCTGGAACATCAACTGGACATCGTGGTATTTTTATGGCCACATACGCACCTTGGTTATTGCGAATAGGTTATCTTACACAAGATCCTTTTCTGATGAATGTAGGAAAAGCTTCTTTAGTAGGACGTTCCGAGAGTTTCCCAGGGTATCATATCAATACCGAACGAACCACAGCATACGAAAAGGTTGATTTTCCTTTGCACGAACATAAAGAGCAGAGTGTGAACTCTTTTCATTATAACCATATTTTACCTATGGCATCCTTGTTTATCGATTACTTGTTGACTGATGCATTTGTCAAGAGTATGGGTAACATTGATTTTCCCAACGAATACATTGAAGGATATGCATATCTACAAAATAAATTTTACGGACATGCCAAGGGAAAATTTTATGAACATAACGATGTACAATTGTGGATGCCATCACGATTGTTGAAGATAGAGGATATAGGATTAAATTATGTGAGCGCGAAAAAAAATGACACATTATTTCTGGCATTCACAAACCAGTCCAAAGAAGATATAACTACGAATGTTGTTATCAATCCGGCCTTGGTAAAAGTGAAGCATAATAGTTCGGTAACGCTTGTGGGTAGAGGTACATTGGTCTCTGGTCTACGGGATAGTACTTTCCAGATAAAAGTTCCGGCAAATGGCATTACTTCTGTAGCCATCACAGGGTGTGGGATCAGTAAAAGTTTTCAGGAAAAGATTTTAACGGCAAGTGAAGACCATCGGACAGATTATGTCACCATTCCTGAGGGAGATGCTAAAGCATTGTTGTTCAAATTAGGTGATTATGGTGACAGACTTTATGTTTTTCTTCAGGAAGACGATAATATTTGGAAAAGTGCAAAATTGGTTTATTCCACCAAAGGAAGATCAAATAAAATAGTTCATAAAAATGAGTATCCATTTGAGTTCACAGTGCCTGTTGATAAAGGCGAGCCGATAAGTTTTTATTTAGAGTTGGTCGATAAGAATGGCAGCTTAGTGAGGTCAAAGAAATTTGAATTAGGGAAATAATATAACAAATAAATAGTAATGATCCGTAGAGAGTTTGAAGAAAGAAGAAGTTTAGTTTCAAAACAGTTGGAAACAGAACTCGCCATCATAGGCGGCGGTCTATCGGGCGTATGTACCGCAATCACCGCCGCACGCAAGGGAGTAAAAGTAGTGTTAGTACAAGATAGACCTGTATTAGGTGGAAATTCATCCAGTGAAGTACGCCTATGGATTTTGGGCGCGACATCACATATGGGCAACAACAACCGGTGGAGCCGTGAAGGGGGAGTAGTCGATGAAATATTGGTGGAGAATACCTATAAGAACAAAGAAGGCAATCCGTTGATATTTGACACCATCTTGTTGGATAAAGTGATATCGGAGCCAAATATCACTTTATTGTTGAATACTGCTATATATGAAGTGCATAAGTCAGAGGGTGATACGATTAACTCCGTAAAAGGATTTTGTAGCCAGAACTCGACCGAATATAATATTCATGCACCGCTGTTCTGCGATGCGTCCGGCGATGGTATCGTTGGATTTCTGTCGGGTGCTGCATTTCGCATGGGAGCGGAAAGTCAAGAAGAGTTTGGGGAGAAGTTTGCTCCCTCCAAAGAATATGGCGAACTGCTGGGCCATAGCTTGTATTTCTATACGAAAGATACAGGACGTCCGGTGAAATACACTGCCCCTTCTTTTGCCACAGATGTAACGAAGGAAATTCCGCGTTTTCGAAGCTTCAATGCCAAAGAGTACGGATGTAAACTCTGGTGGCTGGAGTACGGCGGACGATTAGATACGGTACATGATACTGAAGAGATCAAGTGGGAATTATGGAAAGTAGCTTACGGTGCCTGGGATTATATCAAGAATTCGGGACAATTCCCCGAGGCTGAAAACCTTACATTGGAATGGGTGGGGACAATCCCCGGGAAAAGGGAAAGCCGCCGTTTTGAAGGAGACTACATCATGCGTCAGCAGGATGTTGTTGAGCAACGGATACACGAGGATGCGGTAGCTTATGGCGGTTGGTCTCTGGATCTACATCCGGCGGATGGCGTGTTCAGCGAAAAACCGGGTTGTAACCAATGGCACGCTAAAGGGATTTACCAGATACCTTTCCGTTCGCTCTATAGTAAGAATATCAAAAATCTTTTTCTTGCTGGACGGATTATTAGTGCGACACACGTTGCATTTGCATCGACACGTGTTATGGCAACGGCCG
>JBEBVG010000121.1:0-9324 GCA_040392845.1 Sphingobacterium sp.
AGGTACATGCCGTCTTTCACTAATTGTGGGGCGACATTATCGACGATACGAAGTACGTTGTTATCAATCTGTGCTTCCTGTACTTTTGCGCCCTGGTGGAGGTTACTACGAATTTCATTGCCTTGTTGCACGCGATGTACTGCGGCATATTTTCCATTCACCTGAATAGGTTTTCCGTTGAGAAGAAAAAACCTGATATCGCCGAGGGCTGCTTCGGGCAGATATTCCTGAGCAATGACATAACCATCCCGGGCGATAGCCTCGACGGTCTGTTTGAGATTCTGGGCATTGTCCTTATTGATCAAAAATACATTTCTCCCACCCGATCCCTTTAGCGGCTTCAGTATAATTTTTTCCTGCTGTTCCTGGAAGAACTGTAATACGTCCTGTGGATTGCGTGTGACTACAGTTTTAGGTTGTATGGTGTCGTCAAAATTCTCCAGATAAAGCTTGTTGCTGGCCTTGGTCAACGCTTCAGGGTTGTTGATGACCATTATTCCCTTCTTTTGTGCTAAGGTAGCAAACTGTAATCCGGCAGCCGCAGCCCAGGGCCTGTTAATCATATCCAGGACAGGATCAAAACGTAACCAAAGTACATCGACATCTGTGAGAGAATATAATTTTTTTGGTGTGCCTCTGAGGACCTGAACTAAGGAAGCGGTATCTGGAATCGGTTGCGAAGGGAGGACGTGTCTCGCATGTGCCCCTAAGAGGGGATGGGCACCGTAGTAAAAATCGGCTAAACCGATATAAAGGACTTCATGGCCTAATTGCAGCGCCTTCCATGCTAAGAGCGTAGTTGTAAAATTAACATCCTCTTTATGTGTTTGATTGATGACAAATGCTATTTTCATAGATGAATAGATGGGATTATTGTATCATTTGGAATATTCCTTTGTTTTTTTTGAGTGTCTCCAGCTTCGTGATATAAGGTGGCATAAGATATCTCGGTGTTAATACGGGCGCTTTTAGCATACCTTTCAGCATGAGCTCTTGTATAATAGGTATATAATCCTTACGTATCTTACCCATCGTGAGTAGGTTTATGTCATTTCCTTCCTTGATATAGTTGACCAATTCGATAAGCCCTTGTAGATATAGTGCATCTTTGGTCAACCCTCCGCTACGGTATACACGCATGGTCATCTGGAAAGCTGTCTTTTTATCGAACTGATATTGTTCGGCTAATAGGGCAAAGGTGTCTATAAATTTATTTCCTGCGAGCATGTGATGTACTGCAACAACTCTACCGGCGAGTACCCTTAGCCTGTCGTTTGTCAGCTCGCCGACCAGGTATTCGGAAAGTACCGCCAGACCTTCCTGCAGTTTTTCATATCCCGGAACACCTAAGCGAAAAAGATTGAAAGGCTGTTGTTTCCCATTGAAATATGTCACGATATGCGTACCGACCTCGTGCTGGATTAGTGCATTTACACGTCTTCTGGAGAGCATATATTGCTTGCTGATGTTAAGTATACCCTGGTTGACCATGACGCCGTAGATGTCGTCTCTTATACGTACGGTCGTATTAAACTGTGGCTCTTGTGTTCTTAAATAATTGATTTCCTGTTGTGCAAGCCGGGCGAACTCTTCGGCATTGACGACATCTTCTTCCCGTCCCCGGGGAAGTGCGTCGTAAGCTGTAATGGTTAAAATAGCTTTGGCCCTATCCAGGAGTTTTTCACTTACATTGCCAAACAACTGTAGACTACCGAGCATAAAGCCCTCCTTGCCTCGTTCGCTGAGCATGCTCATCATCCAGTCCAGTTCTTTTCGTTTGTCTCTAAATAGATAAGCAATGGTGGGATCATAAAGATCTTCGATGGGCAGATTGTACAGATTCCGTTTGATAATATCGGGGTCGATAGGCATGGGCCTGTAGAGGAATAATGGAGCTTTGCGGTAATTATCTTTTTTAAACTGTAACCATGCGTCATGTGTATTGATAGGAGTGATGAGTAATAAAAAATCGAAGCGTGTACTCTCTTTGCTCAATTTTTGGTCAATCTCCCATACTAAAGGCATAATCTCGTTAGGATGGTTGATCTTAAATGCAGTGGGTTTAACTAAAGTATGTATGCGGACAAACTCAAAAAAGGTCTTGGACAGGCTTCGCGATAGCGCCTCGCGAAATTGTCGCAGTGCAATCGGAAGAATTTTTTCATTATTGTCGATGACGATATAATTTGGACGTATACTGAGCCCGATATATAGTATCTGGCTGTTTTTTTTGTCATGGACATCCACTAGAGGGGGTGTATCTATAGGAAATGTTTCTCGCGTTCCAGTTACTAATTTCACCGACGAAGTAAGACCATCTGCCTGAATCTGCTTATTCATATATTGTGCTATTGCCTGTGCATTTTTCCGTGCCACATGGATTTGCACATCTTCCTCCTGACCATCTGTGGCAAGCCAGGCTTCTATAATTAAGCAAGACCCAAAAGCTTCTACAAGCTTTTGAGCAACCGGGGGAATCCAGAAAGAGATATTGAAGGACTTATCCCGTATAATCAGGTAACTATGCTCCGATTTAACAAGTTCTGCGAGCATAGGGTCTTTCTTTTCATATTCTCTGTAAACAAATATATAAGGCAGTATTTTGTTGACTACAAATTTGTTTCTTGTAGGTATTTGTACATGAAAAGCATCGCGGGTGTTTATTTTTTGAAGAAGGTTATCTAAAGTCTTACGTTCATTTTTCATTGAAATCTGTTTATTTTGTGACAAAATAATTTTCTACAGTTTCGATGGTATGCAACAAAAGCTGTTTGTATTCCTGTAGCTTTTCCGGATATAGCTGTCCCGTCCATTCATCCATAAAATCTTTTCTAAATTCTATAGAGAAGACACATCCTCTTTCTCCATAGTGTGTATTGATATACTTCGATAAATACCCCCCCTTGAATTTGACATTTTCCCGTACATCGAAAGAAGGGAAATGCCCACATCTCCGTTCCAGGGACTGTATGAATAAAGATGTCAGCGCAGACCACTTGGGATGATTATTAATAGTGCCGATATTTATCTGAGGATTGTTCTGATGGTCAATAGGAGATCGAGGTCCTTCCCGTTTAGCATTATAGCTGTGAATATCGTAAACTACAAAATACCCGTATTTGTCAATCGTTTTCTGTAGGGCTATATCAATCGTGTTAAAGACATGATCATAGCATCCGTATAAGAGGTCGATCCATGTTTGGGGTAATTCTTCTTTCCACACCTGAAGCCCCCAGGCCTGCTCCGGCCGGAGATAGATTGCATCTTGTTTACTGCGGTTGATGTCTAGTTGAAACCGGGAAGTTGCCGCGGTAAACCTATTGAAAGGAAGCTCAGCTAAAATAGCCGTATAGGGGTCTTCCTCCCGCAGACGTGTTTCTTCGTCTATTGACAGATAGGTCTGGATTTCCGGATGTATATGATGGCCGTCATGAATGGCAAAAGCCCAAAAAGGACTGTCCGCTTCCTCCAGATGATAGTGGTATGTTAAAGGTTGATCCAATTGTCTGTTTTTTTTATTAATAAAACCGACAAGAGGGAAAAAGGTTTGAAAAAAACATGCTATCCGACTTTAATTCTCTAAATTTGCAGATGAAGCAAGCCGGTTCTATCGCTGTCCCGTCTCTGGCGGGAGAGAGGAAAGTCCGGGCAACATAGAGCAACACGCTTCCTAACGGGAAGGGTTCCAAAGCATTGGGATACAGAAAGTGCCACAGAAAGGATACCGCTCCGACTCGTCGGAGTAAGGGTGAAAACGTGAGGTAAGAGCTCACGGTCTTGTATGGCGACATACATTACGGTAAACCTCGTGTGTTGAAAGACCAAATAGATCGCAGAAGCTGGAGGCTGCTCGTCTTCTTCCGGTTTGCCGGGATCTGCGAAGGGTAGGTTGATGGAGCTTGTGTGTAAATGCAAGCCTAGATAAATGATAGAAACCCCGATATATCGGGGTACAGAACCCGGCTTACAAGGTTTGCTTCTTTTTTGTTATTTTGTCATTTTATTATTTGTTTTTTTATATGGCTACAATATTGATTATAGACGACGAACGCCCCATACGTAGTTCTCTCCGCGATATTTTGGAATACGAAGGTTACAAGGTGTTGGATGTAGATAATGGAATAGACGGCTTGGACGTATTAAAGAAGGAAAAAATAGATCTTGTATTGTGCGATATAAAGATGAATAAAATGGATGGTATGGAGGTGCTGGATGCCGCCGGGGCTATTAGTGACACCCCGTTCATTATGATATCGGGCCACGGTACGATCGAGACGGCGGTTGAAGCTGCGCGGCGAGGTGCCTATGACTTCCTGGAAAAACCGCTTGATCTCAACAGGCTACTGATTACCGTACGTAATGGTTTGGAACGAGAGTCTTTGGTGAAAGAAACTAAAGTACTGAAACGTAAAGTGTCTAAGACACGTGAGATTTTAGGTGATTCGGAGAGTATCTCCGTAATAAAAGATTGTATCGACAAAGTTGCTCCAACGGATGCCAGGGTACTTATCACGGGAGCCAACGGGTCGGGAAAAGAATTAGTAGCGCGTTGGTTACACGAAAAATCAAACCGTTCCTCTTCAGCTCTCGTGGAAGTCAATTGTGCAGCTATCCCGTCGGAACTCATCGAATCGGAATTATTCGGACATGAAAAAGGAGCTTTTACGTCTGCTGTTAAACAACGTATTGGTAAATTTGAACAAGCGAGTGGCGGAACTTTATTTTTGGATGAGATAGGTGATATGAGCCTGTCGGCACAGGCTAAGGTTCTTCGGGCATTGCAGGAGCATAAAATTACGCGGGTAGGAGGAGATAAGGAGATTACCGTAAATGTTCGTGTTATTGCAGCGACAAATAAAGATCTGCTGAAAGAAATTGATGCTGGTAATTTCAGAATGGATTTATACCATCGTCTGAGTGTTATACTTATCAATGTGCCTTCATTGGGAGAACGTCGGGAAGATATACCCCAGCTTGCGATGTCTTTTTGTGAAGAAATCTGTGGTGATTATAATATCCCTACAAAAGAGTTCACAGCCGGGGCTATAAAAGCATTACAGCAGTTGCCATGGACCGGTAATATCCGGGAGCTACGCAATATGGTCGAACGATTGATCATCCTTAGCGGTAAAGTGATATCCGAAGGCGATGTTTCCAATTTTGCTAATCCTTCAGTATCTACGCATGGTACAAATGGCAGTCACGATACACCAATTCTGAGTTTAGAAAGCATGGATAACTACCAGGCGTTTAAAGAGTATGCCGAACAGCAATTTTTAACCCATAAACTAAGAAAAAATAATTGGAATATCACCCAGACTGCTCAGACGATAGGATTACCTACCGTCGATGTGCAGATGCTGATGGATAAATACAAGCTGAAAGAGAAGTAACGTCGTTTAGTCGTTATGTTTCCTTTTTTGTCTGCTATAAAGGACAACGATAATAACAATCAGCAACAGTACGCCAATAATTATGGCAACTGTTGGGGAGGTTTTTTCGACCACATCACCTGACTGCGCTGCTACTAACTGGGCAAGCAATGTCAGGAAAAACATACTAAACCACTTTCTCATAATTTTTCAAAAAAGATTAACTATAAAAGTAGTAATAAAAGCAGATCAAATCAATTGATTTAAGGTTTTTTAACTTCTTTGCGTAGAAAGTCGGTAAGACCACGCACATATTCCTTGCTAAAGTCAAATTTTACTCCTGCAGTAGCGTATATTTCTGGAATTGATCGTGTATAACCTAATTTTAATGCGTTGAGATATTTTTCTATACCTCCTTTTTTGTCCTCTAGATAATTTTTCCAGACAGCTATCGCCCCCAGTTGCGCAAAGCCGTACTCAATGTAGTAAAAAGGGACTTCGAATATATGGAGCTGTTTATGCCATAGGTATGCTTCAGCTTCTTCTAGCGTTTCCCAGTTGGTAAAGCCCCTGCCAAATTCTTTATATATGGCTAACCAAGCTTCTCTTCTTTCTTCGGTCGTGTGCTCGGGATGTGTATATATCCAGTGCTGGAAGGCATCGATAGTAGCTACCCAGGGCAGCGTCGATATCGCGTCCTGAAGTTGCTCTTTTTTAGCTCGTGTCCGCTCGGCAGGATCATTCAAAAAAAGATGCCATTGATCCATAGAAATCAGTTCCATAGACATGGATGCTAATTCGGCAACTTCACTTGGTAGATCTTTAAATGCTGTCAACGCTAAGTCTGCGGAGATAAACGTATGTACAGCATGTCCACCTTCATGTACCATTGTTGTCAGATCTCTTAATGTCCCTGCTGCATTCATAAAAATAAACGGAGCTCCAGACTCGTAGAGCGGGTAATTATACCCTCCCGGAGCTTTTCCAAGACGACTTTCTACATCAAATAGATTGTTTTTTCGCATCGTACCGATACACTCTCCGATATAAGGGTGAATATTGGCAAAAGCCTCTTCTGTCTTACCAATCAGCTCCTCACCGGAAGAAAAAGGTTTGAGCGGGGGCAGGTTTTCCGGGTCGACAGACATATCCCAGGGTTTCAGCACATTTACGCTCAATTTTTCTTTTCTGTCCTGTGCATACTCCTGTAATATCGGGACAACGACCTCCCTGACGGTTCGGTGAAAGTTTTCACAATCCTCGACTGTATAGTCAAAGCGACCCATGGCGGCAAACATATAATCCCTGAAATTTTCAAAACCAGCGTTCCGGGCAATCTGGTGACGTAGTTTAACTAATTCGTTGAACAGGCTATCGAGCTGCTCCTTCTTTGCTAAACGTTCATTATTGATCAAATGCCACGCTTGTTCCCGTCTATCCCGATCGTTTTCAAGCAAGCGCGTGGCTGCTTGTTGTAATGTCAATGTCTTGCCGTCGATTTCGACAGACAGACTACCGACAATAGTTTGGTATTCCTGTTGCTTTAGCTGAACCTCTGTAAATAACGGAATGTTCTCTTCCCGAAAAATTTCTAATGATTTTTTTACCTTGCGCAGATAGATACGGTAACCGTCACCTTCCAATAAGTCGGTGTAGGGCGAGCTTGCCAGCTTTTTGTCCAGCTCATTCGTAACCGAAGCCATCTTAGGTTCTATTTCAGTGGCAAAGTATTGAAAGTCCTCTGCTAATTTTTGATCTGTCGTATTGCAGGTCATTTTGATATATCGCCAGGCATAATCTTCGCTGAGTACAGCATCCAGTTCGCTGCGGTATTGAAGCCACCGCTCCAAATCCTGGAGAGATTGTAGAGGCTGATTTTTCAACTCCAGAAATATAGGTTCTAAGACCTCCCAACGAATTTCCAGGTTTTCGGGAATGAACTTTCGTGGTTTTATTAACGTTGTTTTCATGTATATGTCTTTCGTATTATAATATTTCCGCAAGGAAATAGCCGGGTTGATTTATTAAATCCCGTTTATTGATAATTTCCTGTAAATTAATGAATCCGATGACATATTTCGACTCTTCTCCATAAAAACGTTCCAACAGGATATTGAATTTTATATTTTCCAGTACATCCTCATCTTCGTAGCGAAAATATACTTTCAATTCATAATTTGACGAGTATGTAACCTGTGATGCCTCCAGATGTTTTTTATATTCGTAGCGGTAGTCATAGCGTAGCGCAGTTATATCTGATAACACCGCCGATCCGGTCGGATGTCCACCGGCTCCCTTGCCGAAGAAAAACTGTTCGTCCGCAAAAGCTGCTTTGACTAAGACACCATTGTTTTCATTCTCTACATTGTATAGTATGCTTTCTTTGTTAATGAACTTCGGCAACACGTAGAGTACCACGTCACCGTTGGTATTTTCTTTCGCCAGCGGAATCAACTTGATTTTTAAATTTTTTTCCTTTGCATAGCGGATGTCAGCATCGTTCAACTTGTCAATACCGAGATTTAGTATTCTATCCGGGTTAATGTATAAGCCGTAAGCGTGGGATGCTACAATAGCTAACTTAAACTTTGAATCGTATCCGCCTACGTCCAGCACCGGATTTGATTCGGCGAAGCCCAGCTCCTGTGCTTTTTTCAGTGCTGCTTCATAGCTCTGGTTTTCGTTGAATATTTTGGAAAGTATATAATTTGACGAACCGTTGAATATACCACTTACCGAGTGAAGAAGTTCATTGTCGTAATATTCTTCCAGATTCCGAATAATAGGAATGCTGCCACATACGGCTCCCTCATATAGTAATGATGTACCATAGGTATGTTGTATATCTGTCAGTTCTTCCAGGTGAACAGCAATCATTTTCTTGTTTGCCGAAACGACATTTTTGCCTGATTTCAATGCTCGTGAAGTTATTTCGAAGGCTGCTTCTGCATCATCTATCAACTCGACGACGGTATTGATCTCGAGGTCTTCTAAAATAGCATTGGCGTCTGTAGTAAATAGTTCTGCTGGCAAACTTCGCTTTTTGTCTGCATTCTTGATAACAAATTTTTTAATTTCGAGGTTGAGATTTTTAGTCTTTATAATATCGTATAAACCTTGCCCCACGACACCGAACCCAAACATACCTATCGTAAGTTTTTTACTCATCTTAAATTTTTATGCAGTTTTTAATCTTGCGGATATTATTATCACCATCATTGCGGGAAGGAGGAATTCCGACGAAACAATCTGGTGAAGTCAAAACACAGATTGTTTCGTCATTCTTCCTTGCAACGACGCGTTTTTTAATTCTATTTTATCTTGTCAAATGCCTGCTGAAGATCAGCTTTGATATCATCGACGTGCTCAATTCCTACAGATAGGCGTAGCTGTCCGGGGTAAACACCGGCCTCACGTTGTGCTTCTTCCGACAATTGTTGATGTGTCGTCGCTGCGGGGTGGATGATTAATGACTTGGTGTCACCCACATTTGCCAGGTGGCTAATTAATTCGAGAGCGTCAATAAAGTCATTGGCTTTTTCCGCTCCGCCTTTTATCGTGAATGAGAGAACAGCCCCATACCCGTTTTTTAGGTATTTTTGTGCATTTTGATGATATGGATGACTTTTCAGACCAGGATAACTCACCTTTTCTACCTGAGGATGTGCTTCCAGCCATTGAGCGATTTCCAACGCATTGTCGACATGACGTTGTACACGTAGCGATAACGTTTCTAATCCCTGGTTTAACAAGAAGGAGTTGAAAGGTGATAGGGCAGGGCCGAAGTCACGCAATCCTTCTACACGGGCACGGATAATAAACTGTATGTTGCCAAATGGTCCGTTTTCACCAAATACTTCCGAGAATACCAGGCCATGGTATCCTTCAGAAGGTTCTGAAAACTGTGGAAATTTACCATTCCCCCAGTTGTAGTTACCACCGTCGACAATTA
>JBEBVG010000122.1:0-9306 GCA_040392845.1 Sphingobacterium sp.
CCTTTATAGGCAAACAGGTGGACATAGACTTTACTATCGTTCATCGCTGCTACCGCATCTGCTATGATATCTGCATATCTTCCGTTTTTAAAGGTGACGGCATTCATACTTCCCAATGTACATATAATATGTGCTTGCGGGTATTTTTGTCTTATTGTCCTTATAAACGACCGATATTTGGTGACAAGCTGTTGATCGGTGGGTTGTGTACCTCCCCATCTTTTTTGGAATTCACTCGGATTGTTGGCCGGGGTGTTCAGAATAGAAGCATCGTTCTGAAGTAAATTGATCACAACAATATCAGGTACATATTTTTTAAAATCCCACTTACGGCTACCCTCAAGCGGGTTTAGCCGGTCGTAGAGCTCCGGCATGATGACATCGGTATAACCGACAGTCATTCCAATACCACTCATGGCAATACAATGATATTGTGCCTCAAAATGTCTTGCCGTTATGGCACCATAAGCTAAATAGTTGTTTTCATATTCACTGGCTGGGCTGTCCGCTCCGGTATTGTCTTCATTGGACCGTCCACAGGTAATGGAATTACCATAAAACTCTATTTTCCTTTCTTTCAAAGAAGGGGCATCCAGCACCTCGCCGTCACCGATTACATCAAAGCCGTAAAACACCGAATATCCCCGGGCATATCCTGCATTCATGTGGTTGATTTTAAATAATTCAACCTCATGTTCTCCTCCCCCCAGGTTGCTGGCCAACGTATACTGTCGCTTTGTTTTATCAAGCTTGAGCTTACCACGTGGACTTCCGTCGATAATAATCTGAAAATAATTGTCATTGTTGGAACTAAAATCCCGCAGGACCGCCTTTACGCCCGTTCCGGAAAATTTCATCCGTACCGCCGTTCCAGGCCAATACAGATAAGCCCCGTCCTGCGATTTGAGTTCTACACGGCCTTCATATTGCACATTGACATGATTATAAGGAGCAGTTAATTTGTCCGCTTCGTTCTTATCCTCTTGCTTTGAAGGAGTGTTGTCCTTGCCGCAAGCGGCAAAGAACAACACTATTAAAATTGCATATAAAACACTTGTATATCCACGCATTTTCTACTTATTATATTTTATGGAGAAATAACCCAATCGATTCGTTCCTGACGGAATTGCTGTATTACCACCGTTTACGGACGTATTGGTGATATTCAGTAATCTGATTTTTATCTCTGGCTTATTGAGTAACTCGTTCGGCAGGGAATACGTGTACACTTTATAACCGACGACAACATGATCCTGTATGCCACTTGAAGCAATCTGACCTATCACTTCGTAAGTAGTTATACGGGTCCAGCTTGTGCCATCGAACGAATATTCGACCGCAAAATCCCTTGGACCGGTGATATTGATACTGTTCGTTTCGAACTGTAACGAAAGCGAAGTCGTAATACCCAATGTAGATACATTCTCCATAATCCAATATCGCCCTGTCCCCCACAGATTTGCATTATGAGCAGAAGCGGTAATATCCGTACCGGAGCCTGCTTTATCCCCTCTATATTTAGGCGCAAGGTACATTCCTCCACCCGCAGTATATCCCGAATAAAACCCATAGCCGCCATCTTTTTCCAAAACTGCGGTAGAAGCCCCCGTTGTGGGAGGTACAGGAGCAGCTCCATTTGGAAAGGCTGAAGCAGCAGGAAATCCAGTTGTTGTCCCAAGTTCCCATTCGACCAGTGTCTCTGAAAAACTGTTCGATCTATTTGGATTGAGGGCAATATCCGACTCCTCAAGATGACGGATAGAATATTGACCCAAATTGCCATACGCACTATCCGTGATCTTGACTACCAGACCTGTAATAGCACCGGACCCCTTGGGCACGGAATTACGACGATAGGTAACCTCTTTGTTCGTGATAAGATACATATCGTTACCACTTATATCCCGGATTGGTGCCGGATAATGTTTCGTTTGGTAGTCAGCAAATGATTGCGTGATATACCATTCATGGAAATTGGCATACCCACCATACGGCATGGCAAACTCCACATCTTCTAAGGTCACAACAGCCAGTAAATGCTCATCGGTCAGTTCACTGATATGCATAGTCTTGGGCGAGAAACCTGCATCTGCCGTGCGTTCCAATATATTTGCGGTACTGATACCCCGAATGACCCTGTACTGCACACCACAGTCTTCAAATGTTTCGATCTGGGTGCCATCCAAAAGTAAATGTACCTTATCGTATTTATCGAATGTCAGATTTTCAATACCTTCAAAAGCTATAGCAGAACTGTTACCGTTCTGGATGATATACGTATTTTTCTTAAAGTTATTCGAAGCCCCTGTCGAAACGATATTCCCAATAATGGATATATTTTCAACGATCTCGCCTAATGGTAGTCCTTTCACATAGCTAAATTCCACAGTTTCGGATGGTGGTTCATTACCACTCGCCATTTGTGTGATGGTTATTTTATCCCACACTTCCAGATCCGATCCGGATATATCTTCATAGGATAGAATAAGATTAGCTACCCGCTCCTCTGCCGAGCTATTCAATATGGTTTGAAATTTAAGCGATCCGTTCTCCATATTTACGCCCACTACCCAATCTTCTTCTTGTTGATCGTACAAGATTTCCGTACGGATTGCCCCGGCAGGAATGTTGGTGTTCAGCTGAATCTCATGACTTCGCGGCCGCGATCCGACTTCAAGTTCATCCTGTCCCAGTTCGATAAATGGATCGGTAGCCAATTGCGTGAAGACAATTTTTTGATATGTACCATCCTTCTTGGTGACGACAAAAAACTCAATTGTTCGCGGTTCAACGGCGTCATTTTCATCATACGACAAACGTATTTGCCCATCGCCTTCTCCTTCGGTATTTTCTACATGCAACCAAGAGGCCTCCATTTTGCCGACTTTCCATGAAGCATTGGAGGCGATATCCAGGGCAACGGTGCCCCCAGCGGCAAGCACGGTAGGATTTAGGTTACTCACTTCCAATGTCTCAGCCATCTCCAACTCTTTACTACACCCTCCTATCGTAAGGAGCAAAACGAGTGTATATATTCCCCCAAAAACGGGAGATAATAGCTGTTTAAAATATTTTTTACTTAACATAACGGTTATTGTTTAGTTTCGATTTCGATATATAACGGATAATGGTCGGATATACTGTCCGTTACAGCATCATAAATGATATCCGCCTTCCTCACCTGTTTAGCTAACACATCATTTACCCAGACGTAGTCTATACGCTTCTCAAAATCACGCGCGTACTTTTTTGTAGCTATACTACGTTGGAATGTCTTATGAAACAAGCGTAGGCAATCATGAAAACCAGCATCGATCATCGCATTGGTCACCGAAAAATCCAGCTGTCCATTATTTAGGTTCTGTACGATTTCCCGCTTTCTCGCCACTTCTTTCTCGTTTTCCAAAAATGCCGTATTGTATGCCGTGCTATCGCTGGCTGCTAATGAATTGAAGTCACCCATAATCATAATCGGTTGATCGTGGGGTATCAGTGCTGCCCGCGCCAAGATCTCAGCAATCTCTGCCTGCCGTTTTCGGTAGCTAAAAGGTGATAGATGTAAAACAAAGACATGTATGTTATCTACGTTCGCATAGATATAGGCATGCCACATGTTGTCAACGACCTTTTGTACGTCTACAATCGGATATTTCGATGTAAGCGCAACCGGAAAACCTTTCACTTTAGATAATACGGCATAAGGATGACCGTAGCGGAATGCAAAATCCTCCAGTTTCTTTTGCGTGAAGCCGTTCATTTCCTGATAGGCCAACATGTCCGGTGCCAAATCTTTTACCCAGTTGATATACGTATTCTGAATGACCGAATCCGCCTGAAAGCCCTTGAGCACATTGTAGGATAATATCCCCAACTTTTGTTGTGCCGAAAGCGCCATGGGAATCATGAGCAGCAATGCGAAAAATATATTTTTATTTCTCATCATTCGTTTTATTTTTTGATCTCCATGTATGTCGGATAGTGGTCGGAAAATTTGTCCGTATAGACAGTTTGTAGGATATCCGAAAAGACGACATCGTTTTTTAGCGGATTATTTGCAAATATGTAATCTATTCGGTATCCTCTATTGGGACCATTCACCGCGATCTCTGCTACCGGTGCAGTCGCTTTAAAATCGCTGTTGAGCAACGGGTAGGTGTCGTAGAAATTATTTTCCTTAATCGTATTGTAAACTGCATGGTCTCTATCCGCATAGCGGAATCCCGGTCCATAACTGTCGCTGTCAAATGTATTATGCGAATTCAAATCTCCCCCCAAAATAACCGGGACACTTGCGTAATCCGTCGCGTCATTCATAATAATGGCTATTTCATCTTTCCGGTCAATCTTATTGATATTTCGCTCATCATTCACCTCAAAGGGGCAGAGGTGAACCGAAAATATGCGTATACCCGAAGTGACACCAGTCACATAACCGTGGTGCAGCAGCCCTGCGTGTATTACCTTTCGAATATCCGTGATGGGTTCTTTGGAGGTGATACCTGTCGGGAAGCCCGATGTTTTCGACAGCACGGCATAGTCGTGTCCAAAAGTTTTGGCGAACGTGGTAAATGAAGCATCCGTAAAGCTACGTGCCTCCTGGAACAGGATGATATCGGGGTCATACGTGGTTACCCAACTGGCAAAATCCTGTCGTAACTTCGTGTCATTTTTAAACCCTTCCAATATATTGTAGCTCATCACCTTGAGCACATCTTGGTCAACCAACGTCACTTGAATAGTATTTTCCTGTTTTTGCTCTACGTTAAGTACTACCTTTTTGGAGTTGTATCCGGGAGCAACAACAGTCGCGTAACCCTTTTCGGAATGCGTCTGATCTTCCAATTGTATTTCCCCTTGCGGATCCGTATACCCTTCGCCTACCCGGATATGTATCGGTGGTAATTGCCGATACGACACCACGTAAGCACCTTCGATAGGATCTCCGGATGCATCCGACACCTGAAATGTCAATAAGGTCTTATCTCCCTTATCCCCTCCCGCAAAAGGCCCCGGATCAAACTCGCCGCTGCTTTTACATGACGTAGCCATTAGGAACGTAAGGAAGAATAATAGGGTTAAATTTTTTGTTTTCATCTGTTTAAATTTTTCATTTCTTCAACTAATCTCTTGCAATATCATCCCATTTTGGATTCTGATCCAGATTGTTGTTTAACGTCAACTCTTCCAGCGGTATAGGGTATAGGTAATCCTTTTCCTCATCCCATGTCTTGCTGATATCGGGAAAATTAACAATCCGTCCACCGCTCGTGCCGTTCTCCAAAACCAGCTCACCAAGCCGCTGATACTGTCTGCCCGGTACCGGAGTAGGCGCACTACCTTGGTAAATAACCAGATCAATTGTTCCGTTATGATCCAGATCGTATTCGCCTACACCCGGAAAATACATCCCATAAAAAGGCTTAGCCAGTCGGGCTCCTTCCATCCACCGCATAAGATCGCGGTAACGATGACCTTCTTTGATCAGCTCGATCCGGCGCTCGCGGCGGATTTCGAGTATAACGCCTCTGTTCGCTCCGCTCTCTACATTCGGGTATTCGGAAACGAGATACGGATCCGGATTGGCATTGGCTGCATCGACATTCAGATTGGGCATACCCACCCGATCGCGCAGCAGCTTGATGCTGCGGTCAATATCCGGCTGCAGGAGCAACCCGAGTTCGGCCTTGGCCTCGGCAAAGTTCAACAGCACTTCGGCATACCGGAAGATGGGCATATCATTGATGTTCCGACCGGCATCATAACTAGGCGCCAGAATATACTTTACATACTGGTACCCGGTCACACAAGTCGCAAAATCCGGCACAACATCCTGGGTACCTCCGATTCGCCGGTATCCCGGTGTACGGATCGTCTGCGCCATGCGGGGATCCCGATTTTGGGTTTCTTCATAGAACTGCATCGTTTCATAGTCCGGTATATCCGTAAAGCGGCTTCCGTCGGTCATCAGGTAACTGTCTACGACAGACTTTTGCATACCGGGTCTACCATACGAAGCCGAGAGGATATAAAAATTAGCGGCATGTATAAGTGGTATAGACTCGGTATATTGCCGCGCCAAAATCATTTCTTGCGTGATCGCCTCGTCAGCAATAAAGAGCTCCTGATACGCTTTATCGGGACTGCTGGTATAGATGCTGTAGGGGCCGTCCATCAACTGCTCCGATGCGTTGACTGCTTCTTGTAAAATTCCCTGCCAGTCGCCCAAGCCGTGGTATTTCCGGAATGTCCCCTCAAACAGGCACATACGTGACTTCAAAGCAAGCGCTGTCCATTTTGTAATCAGCTGTGCGCTTTTCTGCTCACTGCAGTGCGCTATCGCAAAATCAATATCTTCCAACATCTTGGTGAATACCTCTTTTCGAGAATCGCGTGGTTTGAGGAGTCCTTCATCATCTACACCCAATACCGCATCGTACCAGGGCACATCACCAAAACGAACGACTTTATCGAAATAAAAATAAGCTCTGAAAAACCGGGCGATACCGTCGTACAGTAGCCTCGCGGACTCATCCTCACACTGGTGCGAATACGCGAGGTAAAGATTAATCCGGCGCAATGTGCTCCAAGACCACCCTCCTCCACTGCCGGGGGTGATGCGCGAGCCCCGAATTTCATCCGCCAGCGTATTTCGGGCTTCGTCATCCGCTTGGTGCGGGGTGTTATAATGGATGTCTAACGCATCCGGCAAAAGATCATAAAATGCATTCGTATAGTTCTGGAGTTCCTGTGCATTACGGAAATAGTTTTCCGGTGCTAACTCGGCCAACGGGTAACGCTCCAGATAATCATCGTTGCAGGACAGTAATAGGCCAACCGTACCTATAATTATATAATGGAATATCTTTCTCATTTTTTTATTTTTTAATAGGCTTATCATCGATTAAAAAGTCAATTGTGCGCCAAACGAATAGACCCTTCCCATGGGGTAGCTCCGACCTG
This sequence comes from Sphingobacterium sp., assembly GCA_040392845.1. GTDB lineage: Bacteria > Bacteroidota > Bacteroidia > Sphingobacteriales > Sphingobacteriaceae > Sphingobacterium. The sequence goes on from JBEBVG010000122.1 coordinate 6,961, forward strand.
TAGGATCGGACATGACCGATTCCGGATCCATATAGTCCGTTTTCAGCTTTGTCCAAGTGTGCAGGTTTTCTCCGCTCACATACAGCCGCAACCGATTTACCTTAATACGATCCATCCATGTTTGGGGTAAGGTATACCCAATCGTCATATTGCGGAGCTTTATATAAGCCAAATCTTGCAAATACATATCATTGGCGACGGACAGTTCCGAGTTCTGTGCCGTGTATCCGCGCAGAAATGGAAAATAAGCATTAGGATTGTCGGGGGACCAGACCTTACTCGGAAAATCAATCGGGATAAACGAATCATAAGGACGGGCATATACCGACCAAAAAGCCTGACTTTCGAGGTTCGGATACCAATTTTGACGACCAATCCCCTGGAAGAAAACAGTCATGTCTATTCCGCTCCAACTTCCCCCCAAGGTAAGCCCATACGAGTACCGCGGCAGGCTATTTCCAATGATTCTCCGGTCTCCGGGATCATCCAGGGTATTGGCCCCAGAATTAATGATACCATCGTTATTCAGATCCAGAATCTTGATATCGCCAGCCTGCAACATGCGGAGTTCGGCCGTAGGTGCGGCCACACGGCGTTTATTAATTTGATCTTGGTTTACGATGGAAGCCCAGGCCTGAGCTTCTTCGGTGGTTTTAAAGAAACCATCATAGGTATACCCCCAGATTTCCCCCCACTGTTTGCCGACATAATGCGAGCCGAGGTGGCCATCGGGATTCTCAAATTTGGTAATGCGTGCCGTATAATCAGACAGGACACCGCGGATATTGTAGGAAAAAGGTTTCCCGCCCAATTGAAACTTATCGTTCCAACCTAAGGTAAGGTCAAAACCCTTTGTGCGGAGGTCAGCCGCATTGATACGCGGTTCGCCCGCACCAAATACACCCGGTAGCTGCTGACCAACACTCAACATTTTACGTGTATCGCGTATATAAAAATCCGCTTCTACCGAAAGTCGGTTTCGCAGCATATTCAAATCCAGACCAAGATTGCTTGTGGTGATGCTTTCCCAAGTCAGTGTATTCGCTACAGGTGCCGGAGGATCGGTTACACTCAACCGTTGTCCATCCACCAAGTAGTCGATCTGACGACCTGTTTCCATAGAAGCGATGTATTCGTAGGTACCCACTTCCTGATTCCCGAGTGATCCGTAAGACGCCCTGATCTTCAGATTATTCACGAGGGGACGTATATTGTCAAAAAACCGCTCTTCACCCAGCCTCCATCCAGCCGAGAAAGAGGGGAAGAAACCAAACCGGCTATGTTGTGGGAATCGTGATGTCCCGTCGTAACGGCCGCTGGCTTCAAAGAGGTATTTCCCCGCAAAATTGTAATTCAGTCGATAGAAGCCGCCACGTACCGCCCATTCATCAGCACCACCGCTCAGTTGTTTATTTCCCACCACCAGATCAAAGTCATTCAATGATTCGGACAACAATTTATCACCGATACCGCCCATGCGCTTGTATGTACGGTCTTCTTGGTTAAAGCCCGCCATCACGCTAAGATTATGGTCGCCAAAGCTTGTTTCGTAGTTACCAAAAATATTGATAAAGTTCCAATAATATTTCGTCATGTTTTCGTTGAGCCGATCCACGGAAAGCGCCCCTAAGTTGCTTCTTTCCAAAACACCCGGATATTTAGAATAATACTGCGGCGTTTGGCGATACGAATATTCCGATCGAAACTCCCGGTAGGAGTAGTTGCCCGTCAAAGTCAATCCTTTCATAAGCTTGAATACGGCCTCTGTCGTATTCGTCATTTCTGTATGGTTACTATGGCCTTTCATCGTACCGCTTTCCAAAGCATTGTGCATACCGTATCCGATCGGATAACTATTGATACCCGAATAACCTGTCAGTGTACCGTCAGGATTTCGGGGTACATACGCTGGATGGTATTGGTAGATCGGGTCGTTACTCACATTGTTTGATACCGTATTGAAATTGGTGGATAACCCATGCCAATCATATTTTGATTTAAAAAAATGCATATTGTTGCTTATCGTGAGCCAATCTCTGACATCACTTTCCACCTTTGCACGCAGATTATGCCTCCTGTACTGATCCGGATTGACGTTAAAAATCCCTTGTTCTTTGGACGTGGCACCCGTTATGGAATATCGGGTTTTGTCATTTCCGCCGGATATCGTTAGATTGTGCTCCTGTTTTGGACGCTTGTCATCATAAAAATAATTAAACCAGTCAAAATTCCCATAATAGCGGTACATATCATCCCCACTTCCATTTTGTTTGACGACGACCCAGGGTCGATCGGGATTTTCGGTCTTGTCGTTGACACGCGCCCAGAGTTCTTCATAATCTTCCT
>JBEBVG010000123.1:0-9304 GCA_040392845.1 Sphingobacterium sp.
AAAGCCTTCGGACCAGGCCGATCTATCCCCCTGGTGGCTAAATTTCCATTCTGACAATTTAGATCTATTCATTTAAACCTTCAGCCACACCCATAGTCCAACATGTACTAAATTTAGGAGTTGTCATGAAAAGGAGCTTATTTTTTCTTTCAGTCATTGCGTTGTTGGTATTAGGATCCTGTGCATCCTATAATTATCATACGACACGCCAGCAATCAACAGATTTCAGCCAATATAGAACATACGGCTGGCTGCCACCTATCGATTCCCTATCCAAAGATTATTTTAATAATGATATTGCCAAAGGAAATATTATCACTACTGCAAATAAGGAATTGGAAGCACGGGGCCTTTCTCACGTCAGGGAAAATCCAGACATCTTATTTCGTTATGTGGCTATTGTAAACAATAAAAGCAGACTCGTGTACAGTTCGCCTTATTATGGAGGCTTCGGATGGGGCGGCCCCTGGGGTTGGTACAGGCCTTGGGGATATTACGGTTATTACGGAAGCTCATATCCTGTTGGAAAAGAACGTGTCCGTTATGGTCATATTATCCTGGAAGCGATAGACCGTAAGACAAATGCCGTAATATGGCAAGCTCGTGGAACCGGACAGGTCGACATCCCCGAAGAGGCTATCAACGATTTACCGAAAGTAATAACCGGGATTATGAAAGAATATCCTGTAGCAGCAAAGAAAAGATAGAAAATATTTGTGGCTGCTTAAGCCCTATGCTTGACAGCAGCGACAAATAACCCTATCCAACCTATCATAAAGCTCAGCCCACCCAATGGAGTGACAGGTCCTAATATTGCGGCAAAGCTATCCAGGCCGAGGAGCGAGCGCACGCTCAGCAGATATAGCGAGCCCGAAAATAAAAATATACCTAGGGTAAAGGCAATAAACGAAACCCGGATAGACTGGCTCTTCGCCCGCGAAAATGTAGAGATAAATAATAGCGCAAAAGTATGGTAGAAGTGATACTGATTAGCAGTCTTCCAGGTATTCAAATGATATTCACTGATTTTCCCTTCCAACCCGTGTGCGCCGAAGGCACCGAGTACCACTGCCAGGAGACCGAAAAAAGAGGCTGTTAAAATAATCTGCTTATTCATAAGCTTACACAAAAATAATTTAAGTCAACGAATCGTTTATAAATGTAAAAAATATCCCGTAAAGAACAGGAAATTTTATCTTTTTTCTTACCCCCGTACTATATTAGAACGGAAATACCTAGGTTTGTACCATGCGTAATACGATACTATTCACTGCCATCTTATTTTTAGCAGTACTTGCTGCGTCGCTATTTTATTTTCGAAACCTTGACCATACACATAATCAAGCTGCAAAACCATTAAAACATCTTCCTGACAACGCCTTTCTTATCGTCTCCCTTCACAATAACGAAGTGTCCGACAATATTTTTAAAGATTTTGATATTTTCAATGCTTTACTCGGCAACGAGGAAATGCAATTGTTAGGTCAATTCAAGAACCAACTTCTACGGGAGGAAGAAATCGCCCACTTTTTTCAGGATACAGAAATATATATATCGTTTCATCCGGCGACAAAAGGAACCGAAATGATATTCACCATTCCTACATCCACTACAATTCCGCCGGATATATTTCCTACACTTTTACAGCATATACCTCAGAAATATAAAATATCAACTACAGATACGCTGAATCAGACTATTTACAACATCAGCTATGGTAATCGTGATTCGACATTGCATGTTCTGTATTATCAAAACATTCTATTTTCCTCTTTTTCCAAATCACTTTTAACTAAAATAGCAGACAAAAATACAAGACATCTTCCCGAAGAACAAATCGACTTCTTCCTGAAGAACAGCTCCCGCAATACGCCGCTGAGCGTCTATTTCCCTCACCAGCAATATGACAGTATCGTAAATCACTATCAACGTCGTAAGAAAGGTACGTTTCTGGATCTCTTCAAAAATATGCAAGGGCAATCGGCATGGAATATCAACTTCAAACAAGATGCCCTTATGTTAACAGGAGAAAGTGAACTCGACCAATATTCAGAGAACTATGTCTCTTTGTTTAAGAACCAACAAAAAAAGACACAATTCCTTTACAACTACTTCCCTGCCAATACAGCAGTGTATATGGAATACAGTATAAGCGACCGTCCGAAATTCCAGAAGGACCTAAAAGATTTGTTCAAAAGAAGAAAAGAAGCTATCGCTCAGGAGGTAGATACTACCCTATTTGGTCAACATATCGAAGGTCTCCTGGGGAATGCCTTTGCGTGTATCGAAACAGTTAATCAAAACAACCTAGGCTTTATCCACCTCAACGATACAACAACATGGAAAGATTTTCAATCCACTTACCTGGAAAAAGCAGGTGATTCGATCTTCCGGTTTAAGGATTCAAATGTGCTGTATAAAAAGCTTGGTGATGCTTTCAGAGATTTTTCACGCCCCTATATGATCGTTATAAACGATGTTCTTGTCCTGGCCAATAGCAGCAATACATTGAAAGCCTATCGTGAAGACTGGAACAAAAAAAATCTGCTCATTGGCACATTGGGTTTCAAAAACTTTGAAAAACTACAAGGTTATGAGGCCAATGTCACATTCTTCATCCATACCAAAAATGCACAAAACAAAATTACCAATTCACTGGCCTCGCCTTTTCAGGACAATTATAAAAATACAACAAACTATGGTTTTTCGGATTTTTATTCATGGTCGGTACAATTATCCGGTAATGATGGAAAATTCACCTCTCAACTCTATGCTGTCTACAAAAGTAAATCTGCTCTTGGCGTAACACCCGCGTGGACTTATAGCCTGCAAAACAAAGCTATTACCGCGCCTTATGTTTTTGAACATTCAGATACGTCCAAATTCATTCTTTTGCAGGAGCTGGACCATACCGTACATGCTATCCATCCGACAGGGATCAAAATGTGGTCTACCGTATTCTCCGGACGGGTTATAGGCGACATACAACAGCTGGAGGACCGATCGATCCTATTGGCAACAGATAAGAACAGACTTTATCGATTTGATACAGCAGGAGAACCTTTGCCGGGCTTTTCTGTCAGCCTACCGGAGCTCCCTATTGCCACACCTACCGTGGCAACTTTCGACGATAAAAAAGTTATTCTGGTCCCGACAAACAAAACAGTATTAGCCTACGATTTCAATGGCAAAAAATCGACAGACTGGACGTTTTTCGAAACCGCAGACCGCCTTGTAGGGGCCGTAGTACAGTTAGGAAAACAGTTAGCGATCGCGTCTGCTTCCGGCAAGATTTATTATTTTAATTTCAATGGCCAAAAACAAAAGGAAGTCGTTATCAACGGGATGTCTACACAAAATCCTTTAGGAGTCTATATCCAGGCTGATCAATATCATATACTTGTCACTGACACATTGCATAATGTATATCAGGTAGACCCCGACAAAACACCGGAAGCACGACCTTTTGAAATGAGCAACGGGAGCTATCTGGTCGATTTCAAACATCTGTCAGGAAGACAGCAGCCTGACATGGTTGTCTTGCATGACAGCCGCCTTCAGGTGTTTTCCACAGACAATGAAATGAAATCTTTATTTGAATACAATTTCACTAAAAATATTACCGAACGGCCACAATTTTTCCCTTCCCCGTCGCCCAATAATCAGGTATTATTGGGCGTAGCCTCCAAAGCGACAAACCTGATTTATCTATTTGGAGAAGACGGAACTGTAATGAATGGTTTCCCCGTAGAGGGTTTGCCGCTATTCTACTATGGACGCATCAATTACAACAGTGACAGCTATCTACTTACCATGCGACGCGATCACAGATTATATGCTTTCAGACATCAAAAATAAGAGCAATCAAATCACTACTGATGTTTAGGCTCTTCATGTTGTACCTTGTAGAGCTTAGCACCATACAGAAATATGATCACGTAACATACTATCGGCAGGTAATAAGAGGCTGTAATATCCTTATCCGCAATCAGTCCCATTAAAAAAGGAAATACTGCCCCCCCTACTACGCCCATAGAAATAAATGACGAAGCCTGCTGTGTATGTCCACCAAGATTCTTAATACCCAGACTAAAGATAGTGGGGAACATAATACTAAAGAAAAAGTTGATGAGCAGCAGCGCCGCAAAAGACATCCAACCCCAACCCTGTGCGACAAGTACACACATCAATACATTAGCTAGGGCAAATATGGCGAGCAACTTATTTGCAGCGATATATTTCATGAGAAACGTGCCTATAAAACGGCCCAATAGCATCATACCCATAAAGAGCACCAGATAACTACCTGCTTTTTCGTCGGAGAAGCCCATAACTTCGTGGCCATAGTTGATGAAAAAAGCCCAGGTGCCTCCCTGTGCGGCTACATTAAAAAATTGTGCGATCACCGCCCATACGAAATGTCTATGCTGGAAAAGCTTTTTGTCCGGTGACAAGTCAATATTAACGGCCTCATCATCGACTGCCTTCGATACGCTATGTGGATCGATCAAAGCAGGAATTTTCACAAAATAAAAACAGATAGCTATAGCGAATATCACCGTTCCTATGCCGATATACAAGTTCTTAACCGAATCCAGCCCCTCCTCGGGCATGCTGTAACTCCCCCGAAGCAAAAAATAGGTACCCAATGCCGGGCCGATCATGGTTCCCACAGCGTTGAAGGCCTGGGCGAAGTTGACCCTTCTGTCACTACTCCGCTGATCCCCTAAAGATGCCATAAAAGGGTGTGCTACGGTTTCCAATGTGGCCAGACCACAGCCAAGGACGAAAAGGGCGACCCTGAAAAAACCAAACGATTCCGCATTTGCCGCAGGCACAAAAAGGAAGGATCCCGCCGCAAACAGTGCAAGACCTAAAAGAACACCGTATTTATAGCCAAATCTTTTCATAAACATGCCCGCAGGTACACTCATGATAAAATAAGCCCCGAATATCGAAAACTGAACCAACCCCGAGTCGGCTTTGGAGACATTTAGCACCGATTGAAAATGCTTGTTGAGAACATCGCCCATAGTGATCGCAATCCCCCAAAACATAAATAGGGAGGTCACGAAAACAAGCGTAATCAGATATTTTTTATCTGTAAAAGCTATTTTTTCTTTCATTATACATTATATTTAGATTATCCAGGTTATTAAACTGACCTATCATTATCCCAAAGGCAGGCTGCTCCCAATAAGGCCGCATCTTCCCACAACATACTCTGGCACAGATTCACGTCTTTATTCGTCATCTTTATCTTCAGTTCTTCTACAAATAAATGCATACATCGAGCGATATTCCCCCCGATAATGACCGTAGACGCAGACTCCTCTTGGGTAAACCCATCTAAGAATAGCGCCAGATGTGTTGCAAATTCATTAAAAAGCTTCTCCTTTAATGGATCATCTCCCTTTGCAAGGGTTTCGACACTCTCCAGTTGCCTACCACTTAATTCGCGGTACCTGTGCATAAACCACCGGGAAGATATATACTCTTCTGCTATGCCTTGCTTCATCGGTGTTATAGCCCGGAAAACATCCCAAGACACACCTTGACTGAAGACTGCAGATCCAAGCCCCGTACCAAGCGTCACGCCAACCACCTTTGTAAGAGTTAGCTCAGGTCTATGCACCACCTCACCGTGTAAAAAAGCTTCAGCATCATTCCTGAAAAGAATATGCTCCTCGGGGATATCCAATGCCATTGCAAGCCTTTCTTTTACATTTACACCATACAGTGCATCATATTTATTCAGATCCTTTATATACGAAATACCTGCTGAATAGTCAAAAGGCCCCGGCATAGCAATACCGATACGCACCTGATCGCTGTTACCATGGTCTACATACTGCGAAATAAAATCACTCCAGGAATGGATAATATAGTCCGATGATCCGCTGGCATCGATACGTATACGTTTTTGGGATCCGGGACAAACATGCCGCTTATTCAACAACACCTCTCCGCCGGATATATGCGAACCGCCGATATCTATTCCAATGATTTTCTGTTCACCCTCGATCATAATTATATACGTTTAAAATTGTTTTACAAGTGTAATAAAACGTTTTAGCAAAAACAAATAAAAATATTAAAAATGTTTATCGGGTAGATGAATTCCGTACAATAAAAGTTGTAGGCAATACTATTTTATGTATTTTTTTATCTGCTTCAGTGCCTTTTTTCCTCAATCTCGCCAATAGCAGGTTAATGGCATTCTCCGAGATAGCTTCAATGGGCTGCGAAATACTCGTGACAGCTGGCGAATACATTTCGAAAAGTTCATAATCGTCAAAACTGACGACAGCCATATTTTCGGGGATATTAAGCCCCAGTCTTTTCATGGCTTTAAGGCCGCTTACACAAAGATAGTTCGTTGAAAAAATCACAGCATCAATAGCGTTTGCTTTCTTTTGTAGAAATGTTGATATATGATGTTGTCTTTCCTGGCCATCTATCTGGTCGATGTATTCGATAATTGGTATGAGACCATTATCTGATATCGCCTGCTCATACCCGGATAACCTGTCGACCATCTGGCTCTGCGTAGAGTTCAACGTAATAAGGGCTATATTCTTATATCCCTGTCCTACGAGATATTGTGTGGCTTCATATACGCTCTCGTAATTATTGACGATGACATGGTCGGCCTCTACATCTTTTAAATACCGGTCCAGGACCACTACCGGCTTTCCCGACGCACATAGTTCGTTGATCTTTTCTTCTACACCATCCGGGGGTACAATAATATAACCGTCCACATGCTTATCTTTATAGATATCGATCAGCTCTTTTGTTTTGGCAGTATTGTTTTCTGTACTCGAATAGATGATCCTATAGCCGCTCTTATAAGCCTTCTCTTCTATCTCCTTTGCTATAGCGGAAAAAAAAGGAAAGGAAATATCTTCCACGATCAAACCTATGGTATTCGATTTTCCCGTACGTAAACTTCTTGCAAGGGAATTAGGTTTATAACCGACCTCTCTCACATAATCCATAACTTTTTTAACCACGTTGTCACTGATTCTTTTCTCCTTTGCCCGTCCGTTTAAGACGAAAGACACTGTAGTAATCGAGATACCTAAATCTCTTGCAATACTTTGGATTGATACTCTTTTTTTATTCACCGTTTAATTTACTGTTTCTAAAATCATGAACACTTTTTGTGAGAAGTTAGACAAACTTAACCATAATAATTTGTAGGTTTGTATCCTTATATATTTTATGCTTAAAGGAGAAGAGAATTTACAGCTACTAAACCGGCCTAGACAGATAGTCATCACGACACATCATAAACCTGATGGAGATGCGTTGGGATCATCTTTAGGACTATATCATTGGTTGAAAAAGCAAGGTCATACGGTATCTGTCGTACTTTCTTCCGACTTTCCCACATTTCTGGACTGGATGCCCGGTCGTGAAGATGTCATCATCTATCCCCAACATCCCGATACCAGCCAGGCATTATTTGATCAGGCGGAGATCATCTTTTGTCTGGACTATAGTGCATTATCCCGCACCAACATCCTGGAGCCTATCATCCGTAATGCCAAAGGGCAAAAATGGATGATTGACCATCATTTAGACCCGGAGGATTTCGCCAATCTGGTCTATTGGGATTCCCATGCTGCAGCTACCGCTCAACTGGTTTATTCCTTCATTACAGAGGTTTTGCCCGATAATGGCCCCGTCGATGCTGATATGGCAACATGTCTGTATGCCGGCATCATGACCGATACCGGCTCTTTCCGTTTCCGATCGACGACCTCTGCCGTACATCATATTACGGCCAGTCTAATCGACGCCGGTGCACGCAATTGGGAAATACACGAACATATCTACAATAGCTCGACAGAAAAAAGATTGAAATTTTTAGGTTATTGTCTGCTCAACTGTCTTGAAGTTATTCCGGACTATAATACTGCTGTTTTTGCAGTCAGCAAAGAGGATTTAGCACAATTTGACATTACCACAGGAGATACAGAAGGTTTGGTCAACTATGCCCTTTCTATAAAAGGTATAAGATTAGCAGCATTAATAGTTGACAGAACCGAATTAATTAAGTTATCTTTGCGTTCTGTTGGCGAAATCCCTTGCAATGAGATATGTAAGAAGTATTTCAACGGCGGAGGACACTTGAATGCATCGGGGGGTAGTTCGTCCGAAGATTTAAGCACAGTAGTCAATAAATTTAAATCTATATTACCAGAATATAAAGAACTATTAACAACGTAAAAAAGAAGCAACAAATAAAAATGAAGAAATCAATTCTATTCTTATCTGCAGCGACACTTATGATAGCTGCATCGTGCCAAAAATTCCAGAAAGGTGAAGGCGGTCTTGAATACAAAATCGTGAAGGATGCAGGTGCCGAGAAGGCTATTGCCGGCGACCTGTTGTCTGTAGATATGATTATTAAATCAGATCGGAAAGATTCTTTACTAAACAGCACCTATGATCTTGGCCTACCACAAATTGTCAACATCGCCCCGGATTCCTTGCCGGGCATATATCCAGGAGACTACAACTCTATGTTTAAATTCTTAGGAGAAGGTGATAGCGCGGTATTCCGTCTTAACCTGGATACCATGGCAGCAAAAACAGGTCAGCCTAAACCCGAAATCGGAGATAAGTATGTGACTTTTACGATTAAGGTAAGAAAACACTTCAAGAAAGGTCAACTGACAGATTCAGCACTCTATGCAGAAGTAGATAACTATTTCAAAGGAGAACTTGAAGGATTAAAAAATTCAGAAGAAGGTAAAATCACAAGCTACATTTCTTCCAACAAATTAGAGCCTCAAAAGACAGCTAGTGGTCTGCAATATATCATCTCCGAAGAAGGTAAGGGCGAGAAGCCTGCGATAGGAGATACCGTTGTTGTCAACTATACAGGTAAATTAACAAATGGTACAATCTTCGATACGAATAATGAAGAACTGGCTAAAAAACATAATCTCGCTAACCCTATGCGTACGTATGAGCCTATTCGTTTCAGCATCGGTAATGACCCGGTAATTACGGGATGGACGGAAGGGCTTCAACTGTTGAACAAAGGTGGCAAAGCAACATTTATCATTCCTTCTTCACTTGGATATGGTGACCGCCCGGCAGGAAATAAAATTCCTCCTTATGCACCGTTGATATTTGATGTTGAGCTGGTAGATATTGTTAAACCTCAAGCTCCAACAGATACTGTACCATCTTTGCCTCAGCCAGCTGCGCCTCAGCAATAAGACGGATAACGTATACAAAACTATAATTAGAAACGCGGTTCTTTGAAAAAGGCCGCGTTTTCTTT
>JBEBVG010000124.1:0-9274 GCA_040392845.1 Sphingobacterium sp.
TCATATGGTACGAACCCGATATGGGCGGCGGCGCGCCGCTATCCTATAACATGCTATTTCCCCAGGCTACAACAAACTTTATGTTGGGGCTTAATATAAGATTTTAGCATAAAAAGGTTCGTTTTTGTGCCAATTTTGGGATAACGCAAAAAACTTATTTGGCACAAAAACGAACCTTTTCCGATCGAAAAAACTACTTTTTTTAGTCAAGCAACTACACTAAAGCTACTATTAAGGGCACTTTTTCATGAAATAAACATGAAAATCCTCCATAAGTGATCTATATGTGTTTTTGTAAAACACCTAGGTGTTTTACAAAAACACATAGACATTAGACAAAAACACCTATACATTCCAACGTAACACATAGATGTCCTGTTCCGTTACATAGGTATCCGTGAAAAACACCTCTATATTTCATTAAAATACATAGGTGATACGACAGGACACCTACGTTGTCTGAAAGAAAGTATAGGTATCCCGGTCGGATATATAGGTATACTGTCAGCACACCTATGTAAAAAGAAAAAACACCTATCTTATCGGCAAGAACTCCGATGTTTTAACAACAAACACTGAGGCTTCCTGTCTGCGCACCTACACAAAAAGAGGAAAAATATCAACTGTTATTGTTCTGGCAATAACAGTTGATATTTTTCTGTAAATTTGTTATATTGACAAAACGAATTGCACAACCTACATATAAAGCAAGACCCAATGACAAAAGAAACCGCCATAAAGATATTTGAGCAGAAGGAAGTCCGGACCCATTGGGATGAGGAACAGGAAAAATGGTATTTTTCTATTGTAGATGTAATTTCAATCCTCACGGACAGCAATAATCCCCAGGTATATTGGAGAGTATTAAAAAAACGCTTGTTAGCAGAAGGAAATGAAACCGTTACAAATTGTAACGGTTTGAAAATGGAAGCTCCAGATGGCAAAATGCGGATGACAGATGTTGCTGACACAGAGCAACTTTTCCGCTTAATCCAGTCTATCCCCTCACCAAAAGCAGAACCTTTTAAGTTGTGGTTGGCACAAGTTGCATCTGAACGGCTTGACGAAATGCAAGACCCTGAAATTACAATTGACAGGGCTTTGGAACAATATCTTAAATTAGGCTATTCTGAAAATTGGATAAACCAACGTCTGAAAAGCATTGAAATACGCAAAGAACTTACAGACGAATGGAAAAAAAGAGGACTGAAAAAAGGCATACAGTTTGCTACTTTGACCGATATTATCACCAAAACGTGGAGTGATAAAACAACCAAAGCGTATAAAGCCCTCAAAGGACTGAAAAAAGAAAATCTTCGGGACAATATGACGAATACCGAGCTGATTCTTAACATGCTGGCAGAGGCTTCGACAAAAGACATTTCACAATCTGAAAAACCCAAGACTTTTGAAAAAAGTGCAGAAATTGCCAAACGTGGCGGGAATGTAGCCAAAGTTGCCCGGCTGGAATTGGAAGCTCAAACAGGCAAAAAAGTAGTTACATCATTGAACGCAAAGACTGCACTAAAAGGAGCCGACAATAACAAGCAAATAGAAAAGCCTAAAAAGAAAAAATAATTTCTAATTTTATCCCCATGCGAGCGGTGATACAACGGGTAACAAAAGCTTCTTGTACAGTAGACGGACAGATAAGCGGGGCGATAGACCAAGGTCTGCTCATACTGTTGGGTGTAGAAGAATCCGACACGGAAGAAGATCTAAAATGGCTCGCACAGAAGTTCGTCAATCTTCGTATCTTCTCGGACGAGCAGGGGCTAATGAATAAATCCGTACAGGACATAGACGGCAACATTTTGCTTATATCACAATTCACGCTCCTTGCCCAAACAAAAAAGGGAAACAGGCCTTCTTTCATCCGTGCGGCAAAACCTGATAAAGCAAAGCTAATGTATGAAAAGATGGCGACGATGCTTTCGGATTTATTGGGCAAGCCGGTACAGTTAGGTATTTTCGGCGCCGATATGAAGATCGATCTGCGTAACGACGGACCGGTTACTATTATAATGAACACAAGAGATAAAGATAATTTTTAGTGGACAGTGGTCAGAGAACAGGGGTCAGTAAATTTAGAAAGCTTGTATTAAGTAAGAGATATGAAGATACAAAAATTTGAAGATCTTATTGCATGGCAAAAAGCACAAGATATAGCTGTAGACGTATATACATCATTCAAAGAGTTAAAAGATTGGAGTTTCAAAGACCAGATAGGCCGGGCGGCAGTTTCAATTTCCAATAATATAGCGGAAGGCTTTGACCGGCAGAGCAAAAAAGAATTCGTTAGATTTTTATATATTTCCTTGGGCTCTACCAGCGAAGTAAAGTCTATGCTCTATTTAGCTAAAAGGTTAAATTATCTAAATGAAGCCGATATAGATAAACTTCATGCACAAAGTATAGAGGTATCCAAAATTATTACAGGACTGATTAAGTCTTTGCAATCTCTCGACAACTGAACACTGATAACTGACAACTGACTACTGACTACTGATAACTGACAACTGACAACTAAAAGAATGACCATAAAAGAAGCACAAGCTATCGTCGACAAATGGATCACCACCACGGGTGTCCGCTATTTCAATGAATTGACCAATACAGCCATGCTCATGGAAGAAGTGGGAGAAGTTGCCCGCATTATGGCCCGGCAATATGGCGAGCAATCGTTCAAAAAATCAGACAAGGAAGTCAATCTTGCCGATGAGATGGCGGATGTGCTGTTTGTATTGATATGCCTGGCCAATCAGACCGGCATCGACCTGACGGAAGCTCTGGAAAAAAACCTAGACAAAAAAAACATGCGCGATGCTGATCGTCACAGAAACAACGAAAAGCTACAGTAATCATGGTGTATTCAGAAGAACACCTTCTTTCTGACTAAATTCAACGAAATCAGCTGCTGCCGGGTGACCTTTAAACGGCACATAGTAGTGATGTCCTTTGTCGGCTTCGTAAGCATTACGCCAAAACAATACCCATGCAAGTTTTCTACCTTGTAGCAATGGATAAACTATCTCCGTAAAGTACCTGGAGTCTTTAATCCCCTCGTATCCTGTCTCACCGATCGTCGCAACCTTCCCGGTCGCCGTCGCTACCGTGGCCAGTATATCCAGGTTACGTTGCATTGTCGCTTTGTATAGAGCCAGATCCGCTGCAGTACCTTGGTTGGGAACATAGGCATCAAAAGCCACCATATCCACGACATCATCACCGGGATAACGCTCCATATATTGCCTTTCGTCCATAGTTTCAGCAGGTGAGTAGCAATACAATATATGATGTATATCTTTTTCGTGCCTGAAATAGTCCACAGTCATACGCCACAATGCTTTGTATTCCTCCGGCGTACATTGTTTAGCGCCCCACCAAAACCATGATCCGGTATGTTCATGATAGGGCCTGAAGACGACAGGGATAAGGTTGCCCTGTTCATCCCGGAGGCTCGAAAAGAACGCCGCGACATGGTCCAGTCGAGCAAGATACGCTGCATGATGTACACCGCCCGGCAATATAGCGCGCACGACACTATCTTGGTCACAATCCCATGCATTTCCACCTGTGACCACATTATTACCGTGCCAGCTGAAGGTAGTAACACCTCCACGGGCGTTCGTTTGCTGTACATAACGCCGCATAGCATCGAAATATACTGAATCCAGATTGCAGGCCCTGCCCAGCTCAATGTCACCCAGCTCCAAGCCTAACACAGGCGGATAATGTCCTGATATATCTTTCACATCACTACGCCCCTCCTCTCCATACCATCCATGACCATACGCCAGATCATCCTGATGACCAATCATTATTCCTTTCTCCACCTGTACTATAAGCTTATGATACAGCTCTTTTGTGTTTGCCGTTGCTAAACTATCAGAAGGATTTCCATTCGTTACTGTGGTCTGCACGGAGGTACATGCGCTCGCCAGCAGTCCTACCATCCATAGCCAGTTATATATGTTTTTCATCCGTATATTATTAATCTTATAGACCAAAATGCTCGATCATTTCTAAGCACATCCGTCCATTATGGTACGGACACTTCCAAAATCCCGCTTTATCGTCCCTCGTATTTATACTTCCGTCAGGCAACCGGCTCCAATACCACTCGCCCTGTTCGTTATCCACCAGCTGTTCCTGAATATACTGCCAATTTCTGGCTGCCATATTCCGAAAGCCCATATCTTTGTTCAGGCGGTAAACATACATGTAACCCACTACCGTCTCCGCCTGTACCCACCAATGCCGTTCCCGGTCCAGTTCAGCTCCCTGTCGTTCATAAGCCATGCTACCATCTTCCAACACTCCTTCTTTTGCTGCTGCCGCGATCTGCAAAACCTGCTCCTCTACCCTCCTTTTTAAAGCCGGATCCTTCACCTCCGCTACAGCTTCTAGTAAAAGCCATGCCGCCTCAATATCATGCCCATAGGATACCGTAGCGCTATTTATCCCCCAATCTTTCGTAAAGAAAAGCCGCAAATGGCCCGTTTCGGCATCACATATCCGCTCTAAAAACACAAGGATAAGATCCCGTTGGGCAGCCAATACACGTTGATCCGGCCATATACGCAGAAGATTAGTGTACGGTTCAAGAATATGCAGGTGGGTATTCATGGTCTTGGCATCGTTCTGATCTTTATCACTCAGGCGCATATCCTCCAGGGGCTGCCAATCTACTGTGAAAGCCTCCCAGTAGCCACCATTCTCCGAATCCCTACATCGTTCAATAACATGAAACAGCGTAATCGCCATCTCCAGGGCATCCTGACGTCCTGTTGCCCGATAATATTCGGTAAACGCATACAGCGCAAAACCTTGTGCATAAGTCTGTTTTTTTGTCTGTACAGGACTGCCTAGATAATCCAATTCCCAAAATACACCACCAAACTCCCTGTCGACAAAATATTGCTGAATATAATCGAATGCGCTGTCGGCCATATCACGATAGGCCGCATGGCCTAACACACGATAGGCGGCTGAAAAAGTCCACAATACCCGCATATGCATGACGGCACCTTTATGAGCTGTGGAGTGTAGTTTATTGTAGCCATCAAGGGCACCGTAAAAGCCGCCATGCTCGTGATCCACCATCTTTTCCATCCAGAAAGGGAGAATATGCTCTTCCAGCTCCCTTCTGAAACCGTTCATTTGTTTCATTCTCCAAAATTTCTCTTCTTATTTAGTTCAATGGCTATCTCCCTGACTTTATTATCCGACAGCGGGTAGAAAAGCATCCCCGCAAATGCCAAGGCACAACAAATTGCCGGAAACACACTTATCATTAATTTTTCACCGAAGAGGGTATCTGCACTTTGTTGCATCGCATCAGGCATGTAATTGAACCAAGCCAGTATCCAGCCACTCAATGCCGCACCAAGCGCCCAGCCTAGTTTTTGGGACATGGACGATGAGGAAAAGATCAACCCCGTCGCTCTCCTGCCGGTCAACAGTTCCTGGTGATCGACGATATCGGCAAACATAGACCAGAGCAGAGGCAGCACATAACCGGCAAATACAGAAATGAAAAACTGCAACACCAAAATCAAAGCTACATTATTGGGAATAATGTAAAATACCATACTCAACAGACCTGCCAATACGATGGCGATCATGTAGGTTCTCTTCTTGCCGTAACGTGCCGATAGCGAAGGAGCCGCCATGACACCGATGAGATTGGCCGCTTGTCCGATTAAAAAATAAATTGTCGTCATATCCCAACCCGTACCGGCCATCTTATAATGTACCTGTACGTAATCACGAAAGTAGTAAATGGCCACACTATCGCGTACCGCATTAAACAATAACGCAGCGAGCCCCGTTCCTACAAGGATCCACCAGGGCCCATTGTGAAATAGGTTTCTTAAATCGGCCTTAACAGAGGCCTGTTCCGTTTGTTCGATTTGCTGTACGCGTTCTTTGGTCCAACTGAAACACAGCACAAAAAGCACCACGCAGATCATTCCAATAGCACCCACAGCCCATGTCCATGCAATGGCCGACGTGCTGATCGAGCTATCGGCAACCGGCGATGAAGATCCTTCTCCATCAAAAGTTACTGAAAAAAAATCAACCAACGGCTGCAACAACATGAAAGTAACGAAGCTTCCAATAAAGGCAAAGGACATCCGGTACGAAGACAAGGTATTACGTTCCTCGGGATGGGCCGAAAGGGATCCCAATAATGAAGCATACGGCACATTAATCAATGAATAGACAATCATCATTAATGAATAGGTGACATAAGCATATACTAACTTGCCGGTACTACCGAAATCAGGCACAAAAAATGTAACGATGCCCATTACAGCAAACGGTATTGCAAACCACAAAAGATAGGGCCTGTACTGTCCCCATTTCGTCCTGGTACGGTCAGCCATCATGCCGACCAGGACATCAAAAAACGAATCCCAGATACGGGCAATAAGGAACATCGTCCCTGCTGCCGCAGCGGTTATACCAAACACATCGGTATAGAAGAACAGGGAGTACATCCCAAAAATCTTCCAAAACATCGAGGAAGCAGCATCACCTAAGCCGTATCCGATTTTTTCTTTTAGGGTTATTCTTTCCGTCATAATAGCAAGTTTATAAGGTATCGGTCCCCAAGTTACTTCATATAAGCCAAATTTTTAGCGATAATATCCGAAAGAATCTGAACAGATGCTGCCGAACGGTAGCCATCTGCCGGAGTATGTAAACAATAATCCAATAATCGGGCTACTGATGATACCGCAACATGCATACGGGTATCGCTGGATGCATAATAGATGTATATCGTACCATCGTCGTCTGCAATCCAGCCATTGGTAAATAGCACATTCGACACATCTCCTATACGTTCTTCGTCCATAGGTGCCATGAGATGTCCGGCGGGTTCGGCAATTAATCTGGACGGATCCTGCAAATCGGTCAGGTATACATACAGCACGTATCGTAGTCCTGCCGCGCAGGCCCGAACACCATGCGCCAGATGCAACCAGCCTTTTTCCGTCTTAATGGGAGCGGGACCTTCTCCATTTTTCAACTCTTTAATGGTATGGTAGTATCGACTATTGATAATCTTCTCCTCTGTTACCTCTGCATTTTCCATACTATCAACCAACCCCCAACCGATCCCTCCTCCACTACCGGCATCAATAAAACCATCCTGAGGACGAGTGTACAAGGCATACCTGCCATCTACAAACTCAGGGTGCAAGACAACATTACGTTGCTGACTTTTAGACTTGAGGTCGGGCAGTCGTTCCCAGGTTTTTAAATCTTTGGTACGTACGATGCCTGCTGCTGCCACAGCAGAGGACAAATCTCCCGGTGCTGCATTCGGATCTTTACGCTCCGTGCAAAAGATACCATATATCCAACCATCTTCATGAGCGGTCAAACGCATATCATAGATGTTGGCATCCGGATTATCTGTCTCGGGAATAACCACAGGAAAATCCCAAAAACGAAAATTGTCTGTTCCATTTGGACTTTCAGCGATAGCAAAAAAAGATTTGCGGTCATTACCTTCTACACGTAGGATAAGCAGATATTTTCCCTGCCATTTAATAGCGCCGGCATTGAACGTGCCGTTGATACCAAAACGCTCCATAAAATAGGGGTTGGTTGCTTCATTGAGATCATACCGCCAAAAAACAGGTGTATGTGCTGCTGTCACAACCGGATATCTATAGCGTTCATAAATGCCATTACCTGGCAATATCAGTTCATTTTTCCTGCTCACCAAAGCTTCATATGCAGCCTGCACGTCTTCAAAACGAGTTTTGAATAAATCCTTCATATTAAATCATCATTATTTTGCATTCAACTTGTTACTTATAGCTCTCAATTGTATACGATACTTATCTCATGGGTTGGTGACCTGGAGTTGTTTTCTGAATAGTGCTACGCCAGCCTCGTAAAATTCCTTTCCGGTACTGTGTGCATGTGTACCGAAGGCTATCCAGCTTTTCGGCGAGCGGATCTCATTGTATGCCGCAAAATTGGTATGAGGGGGACATACATCATCTTGTACCCCGATGCCCATAACCACCGGCACGCTGATCTTCGATGCCAAATTCTTAATATCAAAATAAGATAAGGTACGGAAGACCTGATCCCAGCTTACCCCGGGATGATCTTTTAAGTAGGCTTCAACATCAGAGCGCGGCCAGCCGCATATGTTAAAGTAATCTTTGTAATCCGACAGGAAAGGGATACCTATAGCCAACGCCTTCACCCTCTCATCAAGCGATGCCGCTACAACAGATAGAGCGCCACCCTGACTTGAACCACGTACAGCAATGTGCGAAGCATCAATTTCGGGCCGTGAACTCACAAAGTCCAACGCACGCACGACATCCATAAAAGCACCGAGATAATAATAAGTTTCTTTCTGTTCTATACCATAAGTAAACCAGGTACCAAAACGATTTGTTGGCTTATTCAACGCCTGCCCGCGGATAGAAAGAACAAAATAAGCAAAGCCATCCCAGGTTTGGTTGGGAAAATAAGGTGAAGATCCATAGCCCATGTACTCCACGATGACGGGATGTTTGCCTGGGCGCTTTGGTTTAGCATAGTAACCTCGGATAAGTTCATCTTCCCAGGAACGCATGGTTACCTCATACATCTCATAGTCCAGCTTCGACTGTTCGGGCAATGGCGTCAGCTGAAAATCCGGAGCTATCTTTGCCAGCTTTTTCAGGTTATCTTGCCAAAAAGCATCAAAATCCGGCTGTTGGTCATTGGGTGATGCAATTTTTTCAGGTTCATAGCCCACATTGAGTTTTTTGTTGATCTGCCCGCTCTCGCTTAGTGCGAATGTTACATCATACCGATAAAAACCTGGGGCCGGTCGTGAAAGGCCGAAGCTACGTTTATCGAAAACCGTATTTCCAGCAATCTCAACGGCGACTGTTTCTTCTTTAACCAAATGATAATCATCTGTCAGCAATTTCACCGAGAGATGTCCTTTGACCGTATTTTTGTTATCATTTTTGATCTCAGGCACAATGGCTATACTATCTGTCCCCAAAAAAATATAGTCATCGTCTTTGACCAGTACATCGAGTGCAATTTTTTGCAGCGACGTATCAGGGAGGATACGATGTTGTACACGTATTTCCTTTTTTGTAACGCAGCCACTACTTAATAAAAGTGCAACAAAAGAAATCTTAAAAAAAGCTCTTTCCCACATAGTAATAGAAAATCTTAAATTATTCATGTTCGGCCCGTAATAGCTTTCGCACCATCTCTCCCCATGGTTTCAGGTCCG
>JBEBVG010000125.1:0-9217 GCA_040392845.1 Sphingobacterium sp.
ATTGAGCGGTATGTTGCCTGTCATGGCACCGTTCCCCAGGTATTTAATGGCTTTGGCAGCATTCCCGTTCGCATTAGGATTGGCGGTGCTATTCATAAATTGCAAAGCTGTACTGGAATTGATCGTCGTACCGGGACGCAATATCATGCCCGATTCTTCCAATACGGATACACCCGACGAACAGGGCGTTGGCTGTGCTGAATAAGCAAAGGACAACACCTGCAATTCGACTGCGTACAGCGGATAGCTGGCCACCAGATCACCCCCAAACTGGAACTGGTTGGTCTGCCCGTTATAAGGCGTTATCTGCATATTTTGTATATCCATAGCCAGCTCATCACATTCTTTACAGATACATTCCGGCAAGCTATCCAATGATAATACAACACCGGGCTGGCACAAGATAGGACTCGGATCCAGATCGTCCCCCTGAAGCCCGACACCTATACTGGTTACCGATGGAGGTACGAGAACTTCCACACAATACTGTACAGTAGATGATGTGCTGCCCAGCTGCGTCTGTAAGGTCGTATTAGGCGCAACTAAAGTATAGCTCAACGCATTGTAGCCCTGGTCAAATAAGTTAAGACCGGAGCCTGGCTGTATATAGGTCAGGTCTCCCGAAGTGCTGGAATACACAGAATTAAAACATATTCTGTATTTTCTGTTCTCCCCTTCATACCCCAAACAGGTAATCGTATCGTTTTCTATACGAAATTGGATATCACAATTGCCGACGGAAAAAAATTGAGGGCCAGATACCAAACCTGTGCTCGCCTCTCGCACCTGCCAACGGTACATCCCATCGGGCACTGCGCCTTTGACCATTCGTTCGATGGAGACGAACAAAACGTCTGATGTCGCATAATAGCTTTGTGCCGGACGACCTTTGGCATCCACACGTTGAAGCTCGACAATATATTTCGGTGAAGGAATTTTATTTCCAAGGAGTTGCCAACGTAATTCTTTGACCGGTTTTTCTTGCGAAAATCGGGCATTGTTCTTTGGCAACGTCGGTATTAACGTCCGTTTTTCGTGCGACTTTTCATCGGATTTTAGCTTATTACCTTCAAAAAGTGGATTATTACCGGTGGTACCACCTTCATACAGTGGATTTTTGTGCTTTGCATTCTTCTGGCGTTTGCTTTTACCCAACTGCAAACTCAATCCCAGCTGCACCGCAGCGGTATTCCACTGTTCTTCAGTTTCATGCGCAACGGTCTTTGATTCAACAAAGTTTCCATAGGTTTCCCCATTGATCACCGTACCTTCAGGAAATCCCAAGGCTCTTTCCTTGACTTTGATACTGGAAGTTGTCAGGCTACTTTCGGTCCAGATATGTATCCGATCTGAAAGCGGATAAGCGATCCGCAGTCGAGGTGAGACCAACCAAGAAGAAGATTTAACTTCCTCACGGGCATATATTTCTTTACGGACAGGAATATCCGTTGCGCCTGAAATCTCTTGTTCCAGACTGTAATCAGCTTGGCTCCAGTACGATTGTCCGGCTTGCAAAATTCCAGACAGCAAAAATTTTCCGGCGTAAAAATTGGCCTGAGGCCCTATGCGCCAGCCGTAGTTGCGTTGTCCCGAAGAACTGTTGCTGCGCTCAAAAATGCTCGATGAAAATCTTTCATCCACCGCAAAGCCCGATCGGGATAAGGGTGAACTTTCGGCCGTGAAAGCATAATCCCCACCGACAGCAGGTCCGAGGCTAAACTTTCCGCTTTGAAAGAAGGGATAATAAAAGTGTAATTGGGTGCCAAAAGCGGAGGAAAGGTTTTCTTTCTTCACAGGCATCTGATAGCCTGCTCCTACTCCTATAGTCGGCAAGGCTTGTCCAAAAAGGTCGGACACGGATAGCATGATAAGGCTATAAATCAGGTAAATGTACTGTTTCATAATCAAAGACGTTTTGGTGTCATCTTTATATCCACAGTACAAGCAATTTGTTACCCTATACTTTTATACAATATTTCCACGGACGATTTATTTTTATACATCTAAGTTCACGGAGCAAGTCAATTAATTGCCGAAATATAGTTAGGTTTGTGAGAGCTATGGACTTATTTAATCCCGAAACTGATAAAAACAAAAATTATTTACCACACGACGGAGAGGTGAATTACTATGGCAGATTATTGCCAAAAGAAAAGGCAGATCTCTATTTCGATGTTCTGTTAAAAACCATTCAATGGAAAAACGATGAGGCCATTATATTTGGAAAGAAAATCATTACGAAACGTAAAGTAGCATGGTATGGTGAAAAGCCATACGCCTATACTTATTCCAACACCACAAAATATGCTTTACCCTGGACAGAAGAACTGTTAGCGCTTAAAACATGTATTGAAAATGAAACGGGTGAAACTTTTAATTCCTGTTTGCTGAATCTATACCACAACGGAGAAGAAGGAATGGCCTGGCACAGCGATGGAGAAACTGACTTAAAAAAAGATGGCGCTATCGCCTCCTTCAGCCTGGGCGCGGTACGCAAATTTGCTTTTAAACACAAACAAACGAAAGAAAAAGTAGAGTTGACGCTGGAACATGGAAGCCTTCTTGTGATGAAAGGCACGACACAATCCCATTGGTTGCACAGGCTCCCCCCGACCAAACGGATTACCAACCCAAGGATAAACTTAACTTTCCGCACGATAGTAGAATGACTCTGACGATTATACTTATTCTTATCATCAGCTTTATTGCTTCACTCGTAAGATCGACGTTAGGCTTTGGTGAATCATTGGTGGCAGTGCCATTATTCCTCTTCTTTTTGCCAGTTGAAGTCGCTGTACCACTATCGGTTATGCTATCTATCGTCATCGCTTTGATCATCGTTATCCAGGATCATAAGAAGATTCATTTTAATAGCGCAAAGTGGCTGATTTTCTATGCTGCACTTGGGATTCCCTTTGGCATAACAATTCTCCTTTATGGAAACGAGCTATGGATTAAAGTAGGGCTTGGAGTACTTATCATCATCTATGCGCTTTACTCGCTTTTTGGAAAAAATACAAAAACACTCCAAAGTGACAATATGTTCTGGCTTTTTGGTTGTGGTTTTTTATCGGGAGTGTTAGGTGGTGCATATGGATTAAACGGTCCCCCTCTGGTTGTTTATGGTAATCTACGACAGTGGAGTGCAAAACATTTTAGAGCTACATTACAGGCATATTTTCTGCCGGCAAGTATCATCGGTGTTATAGGATATTATACCAAAGGTCTTATAAATACCGAAGTTACCACCTATTTTATGCTTTCTCTCATCAGTACCATCCCAGCCATTTTTTTAGGAAGATATCTGAACCATCGTCTCAAGGATATCTCTTTCTTTACGTACGTCTATTGGGGACTCGTAAGCATCGGTATCATCCTCATCATAACGTCGCTGACATAACCGATACCTGCTGCTCCAAAATTGCTAATTCACGTTATAATAAAACTCCTTTCGGCCAACACGCCCGGCATCATCCATACCCTCCACGATAACCTTGTACCTGCCGCTACCGTCCCCATTGAAATACTCTAAGTTTATTTGCCCGTTCTCATCCGGCTGTACGTCTGGGTTCCAATAGATTGTTGTCCGATAATCATTCGTTGCCTTACTTTGTGGTGTATCGTATTTTGGCATATAGAAAGTACGTTCTTTGATATATCCCAATGGGTAAAGATCGAGAATATTTGTTTTTGGGATCAGTGCCTCAATTTGAGACAATGTCATCCGAGGTCCCTTAGGTTTCTCTTTCTTCGTGATGATAGATACGACACCATCATTTTGATACAATCTGCTCACAGTACCCAGATCATCCCGCAAAAAGATCTCAATAGCTTCAATTTCTATTGGTTGGATAGAGCTCAACGTATTTTCGTCTATAGGCATGCCATTCAGGAAAAACTGAACAGGTACCCGGGAACCTTGATTATAATTCCGGGTGACGTAATATTTCAAGGTATTATTGTCGTAAGTAATACCCGTCAACATCGTACCCAGACACATGGTCAGGACATTACAACCCGATAGACGGTCCCCTTCGACACGATGGTCAGCCATGGACAAACCGGACAAAGAAGAAAATTCCTTGCTTGTTCTGGAAGTTTGTACCGTCCGTGTCACCGTCACTTCATCGATCAAAATTGAAGTCCGGTATTCATTCTTACTGTTCTCCAGATAGGATGTCAGCTGTTGATCAATATTCAACACCTCATTTGCCGTATAGGGGTTACGTTCATCAACAGCCGGATAGAATGTCTGGTCCATATTGATAACCAAATTCCTATAATTATCATTACCCCTGGCATTGATATTGACCTTAGAGGAATCCGTAAACACCAAATCTTCAAATATAAACCGTCCGCTTTGATCTGTATATACGTCCTTACGATAGGCCCGCGAAGGTATAGAAAGCAATAACCCGCCATTTGGATAAGGCCTGCCCGTATTCAAAAAGAGTGTGCCTGATATATTAATGCCCTGTTCAGGCAGATAGTTAACTTTCGGAAGCTTTTCTGCAACCAGATCATTATAATCAAAACGTCTGAAACCTTGCGTCATCAATAGCGCATCCAAAGCTTCCTGCCTGTTGTCCACTTCAGGATCAAAATAGTAGGATGGCTTTTCGATATACCCTTTCAGATCAGATGTCAATAGCAGGTTACTGACTATGCTGTTCTCTTTATGATAATCATAAGGCACCTTCACGTCGTCAATGACAGCTACCGAAAGACTACCGGCACTCTTCTCCGGTGTCAGGTTAGTAATATCCAACTTTACTTTTTCCTTACGGGTATAGTTTGTCTTATCTGTCTTGACAGCTAATGTCAGGTAGTCCGCAGAAGAGTTAAATACCAGGCGTTCACTTAAGACTTTTCCCTGGGGACTCATTAATGTAAACTGCATAATCCCATTGGGAATATTCGCCTTGGGCACCTGGATCGTCAAGGATTGATTTTTGAGAGTTGCCTGGGCACCATATACCAGATGTCCATTCAGCTGACCAAAAATATAAAAAGCTGTATTCTGGACTTTCGCAAAGGCGGCATCATTAGCAATTATAGATAAGCCCACCGATTCAGCAGTATTTCCCTGCAAGACAAGATTGACACCTTCTTCTTTGACTTGTGGAAGGTCGACCGTCATTTCCTCTCCATTAGAAAAAGTCACCACCGCCTTATAGACCTGCCCCACTTCCGGTACCATCGTAAAATAGCCCATACCTAGCCCCAGATCTGCAAACTCAGCAATTGTCTTTTTCTTCGAATCAATAATTTTTCCTTTTACAGCCAATCCTTTACCATCATGTCCTACGGCCTTAAAAGCTACCTTCTTTTCCAAACCCGCAATTAAGTCACCCCCTTCCGGGAAAAACTGAACATCGGCATCCCAAATAGCATGTCTTAATGAAAAATCGCCGACCAGGCTTCCCTCTCCTTCCAATTTAACGACGAGCCGTCCCTTATTAAGCAGTTCCCTATCCTTTGTTGAAAAAGTAATCGTCGCTCTCCCCATGTCGTCGGTCTCGCCCTTTCCTTTATCAAATGGATCCCATCCATCGGTAGCTTCCCACGTCAATTTATGTCTACCCATCAAAACACCCTTGCTATCTCTAAACTGTATCGTGGCTTTGGTCTTATTGCCATTAGGCGTATAGTCAATATTGGTAGCCAACTTCTTATTGATCGCATCCCCGACAGTAACCACTTTATTGTAAAAATAAGCCGGATCAAAGTTCATCATCCACCTGGTATAGCCCCTGAACCGATAATTATCCTGCTTAACAATTTGTGGGTCTAGCACAAAATGTCCCTTTCCTACCCCTTTTTCCAAAGGAATTTTAAGCGTTTGGATCAATGAATCTTTTCCATTTATTATATCCACGTAGCCGATTTTACTCGGCAAATATTCCAGCTGATTATGATATAAATACATTTTGAACCATAGTGTGTCCCCTACGGCATAATAAGGCTTATCAAAATGAAGATGTATCTTTTCTACAGGATAGACATTTAAAAATTTCTGTACTCGCTCAACAACAGTATTTATCGGTATGGTAGGTAGTGTTTGGGCTTTTATAGTATATGAGACACACAAAATAAAAATCAGGAATAGAACAAATTTATTTCTTTTCATCAATCTGTAAGTTTAAGCTAAAAGTAAGAATCACCTGCTACTCAAAAGTAAAACTAAAAATTAAAAATTACAACAGTGGTGCGAGCAAGCGGAATAGCGAGTCCAGTCCTCTCTTCCAGCGTGGACGCTTTTGCCATTCTCTAAGTGTGAAGTGATGACTATCCTGTTTGTCGTGTTCAAATTGTCTGTTGATCTGCCTACACAGTTCCGCATCAGAGACCACCGCAGCTATCTCGTAGTTAATATAAAAACTACGGATATCCAGGTTTACAGTACCTACAAAAGCAAGCTTGTCATCCACATTGACTGTTTTTGCATGCAAAAAACCTTTCTTATACAGATAAACTTTCACACCCCGCTCCAATAAAGGTTTTAAATAAGAGAAGGAAGCAAAGTGTACTAAATTGGAATCAGATCTTTCAGGAATCATCAATTCGACTTCTACTCCCGATGCCGCTGCAATAATCAGTGCTCGCTCCAATTCTTCACCAGGAATATAATAAGGTGTACACAACTGAATTTTAGTATTAGCTTCCCCTATCGCCATTAGCAGTGCTTCCAGATTAAAAGGCCCCCGGGATGCCGGATCACACGATACAAAGCCCACACTCGCATTACCTCGCTGTTGGTTCTGCTGCCGGATTACCCGCAAATATCCCTGTTCCAAAAGGAAAGGCTCGCCGTCCGTCTGATTCCATGAATTCCAAAAGCTGATCTGGAGCATATTCACCGCAAGTCCTTCAACACGGAGAGAAGTGTCCCGCCAATATATTTTGTTACCCAAGTCCGGATTATTGCTGTATCGATCAGAAATATTTATCCCTCCGACATACCCGATATCAGCATCAATAACAGCTATTTTACGGTGGTTACGATAATTAGAGTTGGCTAACGATGTAAAGGTAACGGGCAGAAAGGCCTGAAAGAGTATCTTACTCTTTTTAGCTTTCCGCATGTATTTGACGAGATCCGGCGACCCAAAACTATCTACAATGAGGCGCACGACAATACCCTCACTCGCCTTTTGCTCTAATATATTGAGAATCTCTACACCTATCCGATCCAATTCGAATATATAATATTCCAAATGTATGGAATGGCGAGCCTGGACAAGATCTTCTTTTAAACATTCAAATTTTTGTTCCCCATTTATCAGGAGCTTGACACCATTATCTAATGTCGGCGAGGAGAGACGTTCATTTTTCATTAAACGGAAGACCCGCGAAAGATCCCCGATTTTATCATGGATATCGCGAAGAAAAAGTTCCATATCCGGTTCCAGCAGCTCCCATTGATGCTTTAACCGCAATGCCTGTTGTTTATTGATTTTCTTTATTTTTTGAACCTTGACAAATTTCTGTCCAAAGAAATAATAAAAAACCAGGCCTATAACCGGCAAAAATATAATCACCAATATCCAGGCTATCGTCTTTGTCGGGTTTCTATTCTCAATCAATATCGCACTGATCACTCCGGTATAAAGAACAACAAGAGGAACCCAATACCAATCCAACGTAAAATGAATAAACGGTTCAAGTGCATGCATAATATCAAAAATAATATTTTTTATCTATTTTAGCGGACTGTTATAAAACAGACTGAACATAAAAAAACAACCATGAATCAACTCATTAACCCACGTGTATTTAAAGATTTTTTCAAATCAAGTAATGCAGGCGGTATACTTCTCTTCATTTGTGTCATCTTCTCGCTTATCTTAGCGAATAGTCCTTTAGCCCAGAATTTACAAAACCTGCTGGACCATAAGATGGGGTTTGAAAATGACAGCATTCATTTACGTTACTCGGTACTTCTGTGGATTAATGACGGTCTTATGGCGATTTTCTTCCTATTAGTAGGGTTGGAAATCAAGCGGGAAATTGTTGAAGGCGAACTATCCTCACCTAAAAAAGCGTCACTACCTATTCTATGTGCCATTGGTGGAGCCGTTGTTCCGGCCTTGATTTATTTGAGTCTCAATGCAGGAAAAGAAACCGCCGGCGGCTGGGGTATCCCCATGGCTACGGATATCGCTTTTGCCTTAGCAGTTATCAGCATGCTGGGCAATAAAATTCCGGCCAGTCTCAAGATCTTTTTGGCGGCATTAGCTATCGTTGATGACCTCATCGCTATTTTGGTTATCGCTCTTTTCTATTCTTCTGGGCTCGAGACGACTTACCTGATGTATGCAGGCGTAGGCATGGCGGTGTTGGTGAGTATGAACAGGTTAAACATACAAAACCCATATCTCTACCTGATTCCCGGTGTATTTATCTGGTATTTTATACACCATTCCGGTATTCACGCCACTATTGCGGGGGTATTAGTTGCTATGACAATACCGACCAACGATACCGATATCGAGTCACCGTTAGAAAGGCTTGAGCATGCATTGACCAAACCCGTAAATTTTCTGATCATTCCTCTCTTTGCGTTTGCCAATACCAATATCACGTGGGAAAGCGAAATGGTCAGCGGCCTGACATCCTCTTTGGGGTTAGGCATATCTTTAGGTCTTTTGCTGGGAAAGCCAATTGGCATTCTATTCACATCCTTTATCTGCACCAAATTAAAAATCAGCACACTCCCCCATGGAAGTTCATGGAAGCACATTATCGGCGTAGGATTGTTAGCCGGAATAGGTTTCACCATGTCTATATTCATTGCTCTCCTGTCCTTCAATGATGCGCTCCATATTTCGGAAGCCAAATTATCGATATTGGTAACGTCCTTGTTAGCGGGTATATTGGGGTATGCATTTTTGAATGCGACACGAAAGAAAACCCCTCCTGTCAGCGATCGACAGGAAAGCTCGATATAAACTACTTTTGTATATTAAGGGGTAAAATCCTGCCAAATTTTGGGAAGTGCAAAAAATTTTTTGGCAGGATTTTACCCTTTTTTTTGGTTGAATTTTAGGCTAAACACCTCAAAAATATTTATTTAAATCGTTTGAAGCGGTATTTTTGAGTTTATCGTTCCAATTTCGGACACTTCGTCAACCCGAGGGATTTTTTGAAAACCCCGAAGGTTTTCTTCTGTACCCTCCGGGGTGTGTCCAAGATCCTAAAGGAAATTTCAATTACC
>JBEBVG010000126.1:0-9217 GCA_040392845.1 Sphingobacterium sp.
TATTATTCTTACGGGATGATGATATTCCCGGCTATGTAGAAGAGGGTATTGCCGACTTAGGTATCGTCGGTGAGAATGTCATCGATGAAAGCCAGGTAAAAGTTAACTATCTTCAGCGTTTAGGTTTTGGAAAATGCACCTTAAAACTGGCTATTCCCAAAGATTCCACCATTCAGGATATAAAAGACCTCAATGGCAAGTCTATTGCAACGTCATATCCCGTCATTCTTAAAAGATTCCTGGATGAATATCACATCAATGCCGACATACAGACAATTTCCGGTTCTGTAGAAATTGCTCCAGGCTTAGGTCTGAGCGATGCTATATGCGACATTGTCTCCACAGGTGGTACACTTAAAAGCAATGGTTTGAAACCATTTGCTGATGTAAGCAAGTCCGAGGCAATACTTATAGGCCGTAACGGACTCGAAGAAAATGAAATACTTTGCGAACTGATGCAACGTATTCAATCCGTACTACGTGCAAAAGAAACAAAATATGTCGTACTCAATGTAGAGCGATCAAATTTACCGCAAATAACCGAACTGCTGCACGGCGTCAAAAGCCCTACCGTCGTACCGTTAGCGGAAGAAGGATGGGTCGCTGTACACACCGTCATATCGGAAGATGATTTCTGGGATAAAATTAATAAACTAAAAGCTGCGGGCGCACAAGGTATTGTCGTGATGCCTATTGAAAAAATCATCCTGTAATGTTAAAATCTTTCGTCTATAAGAATCTTACGGCAGCAGATAAAAACCGGCTGATTGAACGAAATACGGATCCGCACAATCATATCCAGGAATCTGTTGTAACAATCCTTGAACAAGTGAAAACGCGAGGGGATCAAGCCTTACGGGATTTTGCATCCCAATTCGACAAAGTGGTGCTTGACAGCCTTTCTCTTGATAAAGCTGAAATAGAGCTGTTAGCTTCTACCATCAGCCGGGATCAGCAGCGCGCACTGGAGATTGCCTTTCAGAATATCCATCGGTTTCACAGTTTCCAGCTCAAAGGTGAGCGTGTGGTCGAAACGATGCCGGGAGTAAAATGCTGGCGTGAAGTAAGGCCGATAGAGCGCGTGGGATTATATATACCCGGTGGTTCGGCAGTGCTCCCTTCTACGCTACTCATGTTAGGTGTACCCGCCCGCATTGCAGGATGTAAGGAAATTGTCGTTTGCTCGCCGCCGCAAAAAGATGGCAAGATCAACGGCTTCGTAGCCTATTGTCTTCTTTTGTTAAAGATAGAACGTATCTATCTTGTCGGTGGTGCCCAAGCCGTAGGAGCTATGGCTTATGGTACAGAAAGTATTCCGAAAGTGGATAAAATCTTCGGACCGGGCAACCAGTACGTCACAAAAGCAAAAAGTATCATACAAGGACAAACTAATGTTAGCATTGATATGCCGGCAGGTCCATCTGAAGTGTTGGTCATTGCGGATCATACGGCAAATCCTGCCTATGTCGCAGCCGACCTTCTTGCTCAGGCAGAACATGGAGTCGATAGCCAAGCTGTATTGGTAGCTACTTCATCTGCCCTCGTCGAGGGTGTTAATAAAGAACTGGAACAACAGATAGCTTTGTTACCTCGTCAGGAGCTGGCACGGAAAGCGATCGAAAACTCATACGCCATCGTTACGGAAACGTTAACCCAGGCACTTGAATTTTCTAATTCTTATGCCCCCGAACACCTCATTATTGAAAGCAATGAATGGCAAGCACTGATACCGGGGATAGTAAATGCAGGATCGGTATTCCTCGGTCACTTGACTCCCGAAAGTGCGGGTGATTATGCATCCGGAACGAACCATACCCTACCCACATCGGGTTATGCACGTTCTTATTCAGGTGTATCTGTCGACTCTTTTGTCAAGAAAATTACCTTTCAGCATATCAGTGAAGAAGGTCTTCAACAAATAGGCACTACAGTCGAAATATTAGCCGAACTGGAAGGACTCCAGGCGCATAAAAACGCGGTGACCATACGAAAAGTAGAGAATAATCTTTAATTTATCGTTTATTGAACACAAAGCATAGCTTTTGCTTTGTGTATTTTTCAAATTTTCGATCAGAAGAAACAAGAGTAAGTTTTTCGGTAATTGCATGCGAAATAATAGAATGGTCAAAAGGATCGTGGTGACCACCTACTGTTTCAAGTTTGGATAACGTCTCTGTATGCTCTTTTGCGAATGGAAGAATCTTAATATATAAGTCTCTTTCGATCGCTTGCACCAATTCAAAAGCAGTTTTGTATTTTTTTGATTTTATTTTTCCAATTTTATATAATTGAACAAGTTCCGTAACAGAAACTGAACTTGTGTTCAGATTACCTTGTGCAGTTTCAATAATAAAATCAATATCACTACTCAGTTGATCGTTTTCTCCCAACAAAAGAAAAACAAGTATATTCGTATCCAATAAGAAACGATCCATTTCTTATTTTAACACGGCCTTCATATCCAATATTTCACCAGTCCCCTTATTCGCCATCATAGCCAACCACGTCTTCGATGGCTTTTTTGTCTCCGGTTTATCTTCTCTTTTTTTTGTTGATTTTTCAACACTTTTCTTATCCTCTTTTTTCACTTTCGCTTTCATCTGTTTATTTTTTGTTTATTCATTACTGTGTATCATGTCGGATTCATGATACTACAAATGTACATAAAAAAAACAAAATGTATAAAAATTTTAACAGAAAAGAAACTACTTCTCTTTAAACTCCGATGGGACCGGTTTTTCCAACAGGTATTGGTAATAAAATCGTACGCGCTCATAAAAATCATACTTCGTTTTAGATCGGCTAAAGCCATGCCGGCTGCCCGGATATATCATCAGCTCAAATGGTACAGCCCGGTCTGTTAGTGCATCGACGAGTTGCATCGTATTTTGAAGATGTACATTATCATCCAGGTCGCCGTGCATAATACGTAACTTACCTTTATATTGATCTACATAGGTTAACACTGATCCCTGTCTATATCCTTCAGGATTTTGCTGGGGTGTATCCATCCAGCGCTCGGTATAGTGTGTGTCATAGAGTTCCCAGCTTGTTACGGGAGCTCCGGCAATACCAAAATCAAAATAGTCCGCTCCCTTCGTCAGAGCCATGCACGTCATATAACCACCATAGCTGTGGCCGGTAATAAGTAGCTTATTCTTCGCAACCCAGGGTTTCGATTTTAACCATTTCGCCACGGTAATGTAATCGATCATTTCCCAGTGCCCCAGATTGCGATGCATCCAGGCTACCCCCTCCTTGCCAAAATGTCCTGAAGCTCTATGATCGCATATTACATGGATAACACCTTCATTCGCCCAATATTGATTACTTACTCCCTTCCATGTGTTTTTTACCGAACTCACATCCGGTCCCCCATAGATGCTCATGATTACCGGATAAGTTTTTGTTTCGTCAAAATCAGTTGGATACGTCATGATAACAGGTAGATCAAATTTTCCGTCATCGGATTTTA
Source organism: Sphingobacterium sp. (assembly GCA_040392845.1). Lineage (GTDB taxonomy): Bacteria > Bacteroidota > Bacteroidia > Sphingobacteriales > Sphingobacteriaceae > Sphingobacterium. Next base: position 3,476 of record JBEBVG010000126.1, read on the forward strand.
TCGTAAAATAATCTGTCTTACCTATATTATATAAAGCAAAATCAGGAGATTTACTATCAGCCAGCTCTTTGATAACCTTACCTTCATTATTGACCAGGGCCACTTTATCCGGCGTACGAACATTGGAGTACCTGGTAATAAAATAAGACCCGTCAGGGGATACCGTGACATCATGCGTATATTCACCAAATGTCAGACGTCTAAGATTCTTACCGGTGTAGTCCACCCTATACAGATCCACCGTTGCTGAATTTTCCTTGCGGGCCGTAAAATAAATTATTTTATTTCTTTCGTCTATATGCGTCAGAGAAACCACCTGCCACGATCCCCGGGTAATTGGGTTCAACAATCGACCGTTCAAGGTATAGAGGTAATAATGCGCCCATCCCGTCTTATCCGATTTCAAGATATAATGCTTGTTGTCTGCCAGATAAGTAATACGTTCATCGTGATCCAGGCTGATCCACGTCGGCTGCTGCTCGTCATAAATCTCTTTCTTGCTACCGGTCATAGGATTGACTGAATAAAACTTCAGATTGGTCTGATCCCTGTTCATCCACTGTACCATAATGGATCGGCTATCAAAACCCCAATAGGGCTGACCAAAATATTGGTCGTCATTCTCGTCAAAATCTGCCCAGATCACCCGGGCACCTTCAACTTGTACAAAGCCTACCCTTACCTTTGGATTCTCCTGCCCTGCTTTGGGGTAACGCGTTTCCTCCAGATAGCCATTCTGACCTTTCGACACATAGATAGGAAACATCGGCACATTGCTGTCATCAAAACGCATAAAGGCCAATTGCTTACTGTCGGGTGACCACCAAAAAGCTTTATATTCCGTCGGCCGGCCCAATATCTCCTCATAATAGACCCATGAAGACCAACCATTATATATAACCTCTGCACCATCGGTAGTATATTGTCTCTCACGCCCACTATCGATATGGAGGCTATAAAGATTATTATTACGGGTAAACGCTACATATTTGTGATCGGGTGATAATGTCGGGTTACGTTCTTCAATCATCGGCGAATGTGTCAACTGCCTTGCCGGCCCATCAGCGTATTGCAGGTAGATATCTCCGTCACGGACCATTACCTCCGTTTTATTTTCTTTTTTTGGCGTATATATTTCCTTTTTCCCGGTGCGAACGTGTACACTGTAGGTAACATTCGACTGTTCGTCTACTTCCAGATAGTGTTCATTATCTGCCCAGCCAGGGTATTGGCTTATTGGTATCGTTAGCGAAGGCTTTATACCCCAGGCCTGATCGAAGGTAAGACGCTTTTTTTGACCAAATACAGGATGTAGAGCAAAAAAAAGCAACATAGTCCATCCAATAAAAACAGCTCTCCTCATAAAATCAAAGGTATAAAAAAAGCCACTTTTCTCAAGTGGCTTCTTTTTAAGATATATTGGACTAGATCTTAAAACGTAAAATCGCTTTTTTCTACTAGTTCCTCATTGCTTTCATAAGCAGAATCTTCGTGATTAGGTTCGTATCTTTTCTCGATAACCTCCTGATTAGACTTGATATACTCTACTACCTCGGTCAATCCTTCTGCAAACTTTTCAAAATCTTCCTTGTAAAGGAAAATTTTATGCTTGATAAATTGCCCATCTTCAAAACGCTTTTTACTTTCTGTGATTGTCACATAGTAATCATTAGCTCGTGTTGCCTTTACATCAAAAAAATAAGTACGTTTTCCCGCTCTCACCTTTTTTGAAAATACTTCTTCACGCTCTTTGTTTTCAAAATCTCCCATTAGTCTAGTAAGTATTTAAGTTTAATTTTAAATATTTTGTTGCTATAAATATATAAGAATTAATTTTAAAACACCAATTTTTTTGTAAAATTTTATAAAAGTTTTTTTATCGGGTCAGGATGATCGGGCTTTTACCGACAAAAAAAGGCTTTTCACCTATTTTTATAGGGTGAATACCTAAGCTGTAGTCCCAATGAGGCACACTTTACGTATATTCGAGCTGTAATAAAAATAAGAGATGGATACAAAGGATACACAAAATAAGCCCCAGCTGCCTCCAAACAATTCGAAAAATACGGCGATGGTAGGGCTCATTGTTATCTTGTTTGGGATTTTTTTACTGTTAAAGAATTTGGGACTAAGTGTCCTGATTCCGTCCTGGATATTGGGATGGCAAACTATCCTGATAGCCATAGGTTTGGTAATAGGTGTCAATTCAAACTTTGAAAAAAAATCGGCTGTCATTCTGATCGGTATCGGTTCAGTCTTTTTACTGAAAGAATGGCTTCATTTTTCTGCAGGTAAATTTTTAGTACCGATGATCGCTATAGGAATAGGTTATTATCTCATTAAAAGAAACAGGCAGCAAACTATTCCACCTGACAATTCCCCGGACAAGATGCCCGACAATAAAACGGATAGCTTTGATTGGGACAAACGTATAACGACCGATATTCCTGAAGATAAACAGGCTCATTCGTCTGCTTACGGAGAAAACTACCTGAAAGTTGAAGCGATTTTGGGAAGTTCAAAAAAAATCATATTGACTAAAAACCTGTTGGGCGGCACGATGACGAACATCCTGGGCAGTACAGAAATAAACTTATTACAAGCTGATTTTAAACAGCCGATTGCGATTGATATCTTCCAGTTATTCGGCAGTACAAAGATCATCGTTCCACCACATTGGGTCATATCTACCCAAGTATCTTCCGTTTTAAGTGAAAATGACGATCGGCGCGTTATTCTTCACCACCCTTATGATGAAAGTAAAAAACTCTATATTACCGGAACATCGATCTTGGGAAATATTACTATAAAAAACAGTTAGCGCAATAATGTCTACCCCAGCCTTTAAAATAAAAAACAAAAACCGATTAATACATACCAGCTCAGGGGTGATCTGTGTACTGTATTTTTTAGTTTCTTATTTTTTTCTCTGGTGGGAATTTCGTCCCGGAACTGTTAACCCCATAGAGCCTGCTATAGGTGCAGTTTCGATAACATTATGCTGTTATCTTATTTTTAGCTCTTTACAGTTTTATTTACCACGAAAAAAACAATACGTCAAAGTCATAGGCATATGCTTTGTATTGACGGTTATAAGCCTTGCGATATCTACTTTCAGCTTATTGCAGTTTTTCGATCTGGCGTCGATCGACCATTTTTTATCCCGCTTGCCTTACCGTTTTGTGATTAACTTCCTCGTCTTACTCATGGTGATGATTATCAATATTGTCTGGAACATCCAGGAAGAATATGAAGAAAACAAAAAACGTAAAGAAGAAAGTGAAAAACTCGTACGTGAAGCTGAGCTTTACAATTTAAGACAACAGCTGCAGCCTCATTTTTTGTTCAATAGTCTAAACTCTATCATTGCACTCATATCCGCCAAACCGGACCTTGCCCGGAAAATGACTTTCCAGTTGTCCGATTTCCTGCGAGGAACTCTCCGAAAAGACGACAAACAGCTTATTCCTCTGGCGGATGAAATAAGACACCTTCAGCTTTATCTCGAAATTGAAAAAGTTAGGTTTGGGCATCGCCTGAATACAATATTCCATTATGAAGAAGACGTGTTAGAAACAAAGGTTCCCGGCATGATCATTCAGCCATTAATGGAGAACGCCATCAAACATGGCTTATATAACATGACAGGTGAAGTACAGATCGAAACCGGCATTCACCTGGAGCAGCGTATATTGATAATAACTATCAGCAATCCCTACGAACAAGATCAATTCCATAACACCAATGGAACAGGGTTCGGCTTAAGTAGCATACAGCGACGCCTTTTTCTGATCTATGGACGTACGGATCTGCTCGATACATATCAACAGGAAAATAAATTTATTGTAAGCATAAAAATCCCTCAACATGATCCGCGTATTGATAATTGACGATGAGCCTCTAGCTCGCCTTATCTTATTAGAGTACCTCTCTATCCATCCTGATATAACCGTCGTCGGTGAATATAGTGATGGATTTGAAGGAGCAAAAGGTATTCAGGAACATAAACCTGATCTTGTATTCCTGGATATACAGATGCCTAAACTAACGGGGTTCGAAATGCTCGAAATCCTGGACGAAGTGCCACATATTATATTCACTACAGCATTTGAGGAATTCGCACTGAAAGCTTTCGAAAAAAGTGCTGTAGATTATCTGCTCAAACCCATACCCCAGGACCGCTTCGAACAGGCTTTGAAAAAGTTCAGGCAGCTCCATGCCACGCAAAGCTCCTCTCCTTTCCTCGAGAATCTGAAATCAGAAATTGAAAAAGAAACATTAGAGCGTATAGTGGTAAAAAACGGCACACAAATCAAACTTATCCCTGTTCAACAGATCCACTATCTCGAGGCATACGATGATTATGTTAAGATACATTCTACCGAAGGCATGTTCCTCAAGAACAAAACCATGTCCTCCTTTGAAAAACAACTCGATCCTAAGCAATTTGTACGGGTACATCGCTCTTTCATTATCCGGGTGGACCAGCTTGCAAAGATCGAACCTATGGAGAAAGAAAGTTTTAGAGGTATACTGCTCAATGGCGAGAAAATCAGTATCAGTAAATCCGGGTATACGCGATTAAAACAAGTCATCGGGCTATAGCAAAGGGCAATTCTATTGCATATAAAGGGAAAATTAGCTAAATTTGAATATTGCAGACACTAAACAAGAGGAAGACAAGGTGAAAAAACGAATTGCCATTTTCGCATCCGGATCGGGTTCAAATGCCCAAAAAATTATGGAACACTTTAAATACGCTAATGATGCTGAGGTAGCTTTAGTGTTGAGTAACAACCCGGAAGCCTACGTCATACAACGTGCAGACAATTTCGAGATTCCATCACACATATTTGATAGGTATGAATTTTATCAGACGAATGAGATCGTCGATCTTTTAAAGCGATTAGAGATAGATCTTGTCGTCCTTGCCGGTTTTCTTTGGCTGGTGCCTGAAAACCTGCTGAAAGCATTTCCAAACAAAATTATAAACATCCACCCGGCCCTATTACCCAAATATGGCGGAAAAGGCATGTACGGCGACCGTGTACACCAGGCTATATTGGATGCGGGAGAGGAAGAACATGGTATTACGATACACTTTGTCAATGAAAACTTTGACGAAGGCGAAGTCATTTACCAGGCCCGATTCCGTGTTGAACCCGGCGATACCTTAGAACAGATCAAATTCAATGGCCAACAACTGGAACATCTTCACTATCCGAAAATAATCGAGAATTTGTTGAAGAAGTATAATTAATAAGAGCAATCACAACACATAACTACTGATAATATCACTATATGTTATCATAGGGTCACGACTGATATAGGCAACTCTAAACTCATATTCCTGTAAGGGCTCCAAATTCCCGATTATCACGCTGGACTTGGAGCACAGAACCTGTTGCCATAATGAGCCTGATTCTTTCTTTCGATATTCAAACTGGTAGACCAACGTTGGTTTCCAAGCCTGTACACGAAGTTTGACATGTCCGGGAGTAGTAAGCATAATCTGTACACGAAAATTTTCGGGCTTCGGTGCAGCTCCTCTAGGACTGTAGGGCTTAGTAGGCATAAAACCCGCAGCCAATATAATAGCGCTATTGCCCATCGCGACATGCGCAACATATAAGGATAGCTCATAGATAAGACGTCTCATCTCGACCAATTGTTGGTTTTTTAAGATAACCACACGCTTGTCCCTATAGGTAGCATCGGCCATAAGCTGTACCAGATGAGTAT
>JBEBVG010000127.1:0-8931 GCA_040392845.1 Sphingobacterium sp.
TTTATTTTATACTGTTGTGTACTTAATTAATAATTGGCTACGCAGCGTAAGCACAAACCATCAAGCGGATTAGCAGCAGCATTTGAAAAATTAACATTCGCAGATCCGATCGTTATCCGAAGCGGATTATTGGGAGAGGCTGTAGGCCTGTATGCAATCCAGTGATAGGAATATAGGCCATCTTGTTCAAAGACACCTGCGGTAGTTCTTCTACCCCCGGGGAGTATGTTAAACTCAATTTCAGCACTTAGCTCTTTGTAGAGCGGATATTGTGTACTATTAGGAAATGTAGCATTACCAGCATAGCTAAAGGTTGTCCCACCTTGCCATAGACCTCCGACACTAGTTGGACTACTACCCTTTAGATAGGGTGCTACTATACCCCATGTCGTAAGAACGAGCCCAGGCAGAATCCCTGTCTCTCTCCCGTTGCCGATGATATAGCCGTCCATACTGCTGGCGACATTAGCCAATGTACTTCCCGGAATATTATATTCCTGTTTGATCGCTACGACCAGGTCATACCAATCGTTCATGTTTGGCACATGCCATCCTGCCGGGCATGCCCCTTGCACCTGTATATTATACGAATTGGTGTAGCTGCCGTCTATAATGTAAGGATTTCCCGCATCATCTATCCCTGAACTATTCCACGTATAAGGGTTTTGAGCGTTGGTAGCCTTGGGAATACCTGTCATCGCTTCATTCCAAGTATAAAGCCTACCATATCTGTCTGTTTTGGCAGGATCACTATATGCATATCCAAGATTGCCGTCTTCGCCAGCTTCATTTAGATTTTCGATCATCCATAATTTACCCCCATAGAGCTTGGTTCTGTAACCTTCCAATTCTTTACCTCCTTGCGTAAACGTTACTGCGTCTGAGACAGTATAGTTGTCTAAGTTGAATGTAATGCGGACTTCTCGCGGCAGTGGTCTGGAATTTTCCGCTACAGTCAATATCAAAGTAGTTGCCGTTTTTTCCTTCTCAGTCAACCAGTCTGCCCCATCTTGCAGGGCATAGCTCCATGCATCGCCATTGGTTGTGATAGTAAACGTAATGTCACCCCCCTCTTGCACGAATGACTCTTCGGGTTTTGGTAATACAGCTATACTAGGGACAAATCCTAATTGGGATATAGTCATGGTCTTGACCTGTGCACCGTCAACAGCAAAGCGAAGTGACAGCTTTCGGGCATCCTCGCTCGTATTTGGTGCAACGCCAATAACGATCTCATTATTCATATTACCCTGGTCAGGCGTTACGGTGACCCAATCGGTAGACGTACCCTGTTTGGTTATTTCCCAGGGGCCGTTGGATACGATGGAGAAACTTTGTGAACCTCCCATAGCCGATATATCCAGATTTAGAGGAGCCTCTTCTCCATCGGCTGCACCAATTGAAAGGGATGGTATCTCCGCAGTAAAAATGTCTTTGTCACTACAGGCCGCGATACCAATTATACACATGCCGGATAAAACTAAACCGTATAGTGCAGTTAAAGCTTTTTTCAATTTCATAATTTGTTTTCAAATAATAATATCTCTCTACTGTGTTAAAGGATCGACTTATCAACTAATAATTCGCTACACAGCGAAGACAAAATGACTCCAATGGATCGTGAAAACCATTTGAAAAATTCGCATTTCCCGAAGCAACTGTCACACGTATGGGATTGTTGGAGTTGGCAGTCCCTCTATAAGCCACCCAATGGTATGACCACAGGCCTTCATCAATAAAAGCACCTGATGCATTTCTTCTGCCAGTCGGTAATATATTGAATGCAATTTCGCTGCTTAAGTCCTTATACAGGGGGTACGCTCCTGATGGAAATGTAGCATTACCACCATAATTAAACGTCGTTTCGCCTGACCACAAGCCCTCGGCACTTGTAGGGCTACTTCCTTTAAGGTATGGGCTTACTATTCCCCAGGTCGTTAGCGCGAGAGAGTTCAAAATTCCTATATTCTTTGCTGTGGCAATAATATAACCATCTTTGCTATTAGCTACATCAGAAAGCGTATTCCCGGGGATACTATATTCCTGCTTGACCGCCACTATCAGGTCATACCAATCGTTCATATTAGGGACATGCCATCCTTTGGGACACGCTCCCCTTACTTGTATATTGTACGAGTTGGCATAAGTTCCATCTATAACATAGGGATTTCCGGCATCATCTGTACCGCTGCTGCCCCATGTATAAGGGTTTTGAGCAGCTGTGGCTTTAGCGATGCCCGTCATAGCTTCATGCCAGGTGTAGAGCCTACCATAGATAATCGCTTTGCTTGGATCATTGTTATATACATATCCCAGATTACCATTCTCCCCCGCGTCATTCAGGTTTTCGATCATCCAGGTTTTTGCTCCATAACGCTTTGTTCGATAATTTTCCAGCGAAGGTGGGGGAGCAAGTATAGCAATGTCCTTATAAAGCCAACGTGTATAACTTTCTTTGTCTCCTTTCTTCGCGACCACACCAATACTTTTTTCCGGAATTACACCTTGGTCGATGGTTGACATTACCTTAATCCTATTCGTGCCCTGTCCTTCCAGGACCCCCAGCATATCCGGTATAGTCCAGATATATAATACGCCTTCTTCGCTGTCCGGAATGAACAACTCAAATTCTTGTCCACTCTCTATCGTTAAGTTAGCAGAAAGTGATGTCTTTATAAAATCGGGCTGTTGGACATCCAGAACCTTGTCATCTTTACAGGATGCAAATAAGGTAACCAATGCCATCATTAGGATGATTTTTACTTTTTTTGTACTCATAACTATTTGCTTTGTCGATATGGATGATCGGTTGGATAACTAAATGTATTTTCTATATACCAACGGGCCTTGTACATTTTATAGTTATCTTTAAAAAACACGTTACTTCCTCTGTCATTAGTCACACGGTTAGTCCAATATGAGGTTGTTGGCTTGATGATCAATGTACCAAAACTCGCAGGCCCGTCCGAGATAGATTTGATGTTACCCTGGGAATACGGGTGCAGCGAAAACGCCTTTGCCGCTATATCAAAAATGTATATCCCGCTTTTTGTAGTCAGGTACAGCTGGTCTTTACCATATACCGGTTGCATATCGTGTGGTTCTACATCGGGCAATTGATAAAACTCTGTATTTCTTGTCAACTCCGGATTGTCCGGATTGCTGTAGTCGTAGGTATAGCTATACAGGTTTTGATCGTCTGTAGCCCAGAGGACTTGCCTGGTTTTATCCCAGACGACATTATGACCAAAAGTCAAGTTGTAACGTTTGGTCTCATTCGCTACCAACGGCGTTGCTGAATCGACACGATATAGCTTCAGGGCATCACCATCGGCTGTACCGCTTGTACTGCAGGCAATCACGATATTGCCATCCGGCAATAACTCGGCGGAATGTGGACTTCCCTTTACATTAGAATAAAACATCAGCTTCTTGTCCGCTACCCGTACGAGAGCAGCTCCACCACTTGAGGCAGTGAGCAGTACATACGCTCTGTTATATACGGTTTTAGCCTCGTCCATTGTGCGAAACCAGGCAGCCTGTGTAGCATTGAGATGATCATTGGCTCTCCACTGCCATAGGATACCCTTACTCAGCGAATCGACGATGAATACCTGATATTCAGTCTCATCTGTAACCAGGATGGGCCTCTCGCTATCCTCCAATGCCGGCACAGGATGTGTGTTTTCAGCACTATCCCCAAAAGGGTCCGAAAAATCCAGTATCGGAAGCTTGTCTTCTGTACAGGACATCAGCAATAGCGCCAGTATAGCCAAAAATCCTTTGTTAATCATATATTTTTTGTTCATAATAAGTGCTTATTTAATCTCCCCATCCCGGGTTGTTAGGTTTAAGGTTAGGGTTCAACTCCATTTGTGTGGTCGATACAGGCCACCAGTAATCTCTATCAACATCAAATGTGCGCGAGATGATGACGGTACCGTCATGTTTATGGATAGCTCCAGGCATGACGTCTGCGGCAGTCTTCCAGCGACGGATATCATTATAATAATAGCCTTCTCCAGCAAACTCCATTCGTCTTTCGTAACGGATGTGTTCGCGCAATACATCAGGATCACTGCCCGGATAATCTAAAGCAGATGCTACGGAAAAGCCTGCCCGCTTACGAATTTCTCGCACAGTAGTATTCCAAATAGCCTCGGTCAACTCTCCCAATTCATTTTTGGCTTCCGCATACATCAGTAAGATATCGGCGTAACGTAAGATCATATAATTGATTTCTGACATATTTTCCCCGATCTGTGCTTGTTCGGTAGAAATAGGAGTACCTGCATCATAGATGCTATACTTTTTGAACGTGAAGCCCGTCTGTGGGGTTTTGAAGCGCGTATTATTACCATCCGCCCGTGCAGTCTCTCCCATAAAAGCAGCTCCCGGATAGACGACGGTCATTTTAAAACGCGGATCCATATCTTCGTATAGCGGAGAGCCCGCATATGCGGAAGTACTCCTGGGCTTACCGTCAAGCATCCAATAGCTGTCTATCAGGTTTTTGATCGGCGCAGCATTATTGAACTGTCGCAAAGTAACATCAAAACTACTCCCCATATTGGGCTCGTAGATATATTGTACATCAAATATACTTTCTGTCCCGTTTTCTGCTGCTACCAAAAATAAGTTACGGTAGTTGTTATGCAGTCCGTATACCCCTAAATCCATTACAGCTTTAGCAGCATTCGCTGCTGCTGTCCATTTCTCCGGTGAATCGGCTGTATTGATTAGCGGAGAAGCTTCAAATAACAACAGGCGGGCTTTGAGTGCCAAGGCGGCACCCCGCGTGGGACGGCCGGCGTCCTCCCGACTTGCATAACGAACCGGCAACAACGGTGATATTGCATTTAGCTCGCTCAAGATAAAATTGACTACTTCTTCATGAGAAACCCGTGGTGCATCCCTTTGTTCCAGCTGTGGCTCCGAGGTAATCAGAGGCACAGCTTTATAGTAGGTAACCAGTATTTGGTAAAATAAAGCTCTCAAGAATCTTGCCTGTGCCTTCATCTGAACAATCTCGGGAGCAGATAACATGGTGTTACGGTCAATATTGTCCAGCAATGCATTGCACCGACCTATACCCCTGTAAGCAGCAACCCATCGACCGTTAAAAATAGCCATATCCGCCGTCTGTGTACCCAGGGCAATGCTATTCCAGCCCAGTCGGTTGTCGTAGTTATAGGCATTCGGCGAAGCGGATTCTTCCCATAAAACAGATGCATTTCCAAAAAGATATTGATCTGTCATCGCAGCATAACACCCTGCCAATCCTGCCCGGGCGGTCTTATCTCCTAACCAAAAAGTCTCCTGATCATATTTATCCGTAGGGTCTACGGTCAGGTTACATGATATCAACAGACCTGTGCCCGCAAGGACACATAAAAAAAGTTTTACTGACATCTTCATTTCCTTAAAATGTTAAATTCAAACCAACACTATAACTCTTCAAATTCGGGTATTCATACAGATCCCCTTTTGTGGTCGTCAATTCCGGATCCCACATCTTGAACTTACTAACTGTCCATAGGTTTTGTCCGCTGAGATACACCGATAGCTTACTCCCTCCCATGCGTCTCAACCATTCTGTCGGCAAATTATAGGTAAGCGATATATTTTTCATCCGTAGATAGGAAGCATCCCTTAACCAGAACGTAGAGTTGATAAAGTTCTCATTGGCATCCGTAACTGTTGTCAACAAAGGAAGCTTTGCATTAGGATTGTCTGGCGTCCACGATTCACGAGCCCAGTCTTCCGTCACACCTGCACCGTTGTTGAAAGGAAGTGCTACATTTGCTGTGGGGTAGACGTTAACATTAGATACTCCCTGGAATTGTGCCTCCAAGAATACGTTTTTATACCCCAGACGTGCACCAAACCCGTAGGTATAGTCCGGAATAGTACTCCCTGTAATGATCTTGTCTTCATCATCGATGTAGTTGTCATCGTTATGATTGGCGTATTTGATATAACCGGGGCGCAGTTTGGATCGGGTGCCATATACAGCCTTCGCATTGTCTATTTCGTTCTGTGTCTGGTAATAGCCGTTCGCATCATACAAATAATAAGAATTGATAGAATATCCTTCTTTGATGATATAACGTCCCGAAATCACCTGTTGTCCGTTAATATCGACAACCTTATTTTTGACATAGCTGACCGAGCCGTTCAGACCATATTGAAAATCGCCTTTGCTGTCATTAAAATTGACGCCCAGCTCCCATCCTTTGTTATCAACCTTGCCCAGATTAACGGTTGGGCCTGTCAAGCCACCAATCTGTCCCGGAATAGTTATAGGTCTCAAAATATCGAACGTACGTTTATAAAAATAATCTGCCGTAAGGTTGAGTTTATGCCAAATGCCGATATCTAACCCTGCATTATAGGATAGGGTGGATTCCCATTGGATATTGCGGTCAGTCAGCGCTGTGATGGCCGCACCCCCTGTCGTAACACCTCCAAAGCTATAATTGTAGCTATTACTGATATTTACTGTACTGTTATAAGCTCCGATGCTCACAGCCTGGTTTCCCAGCTTGCCCACCGATGCACGGAATTTCAACAGATTAATCGTGTTGCTTCGGAAGAAGCTTTCCCTACTGATTACCCATCCGATCAATAAAGACGGAAAGAACGACCATTGATTGCCCGGAGCGAAACGAGACGACCCGTCATAACGAAAAGTTCCTTCTAACATATATTTTTGCTGATAGTCATAAGCCAGTCGCGAATAGACTGAAGCCAGCTTATCCATAGAAGACGAACCTGTAGCCTGCGCATTGGTTTGATCAGACAAGGCGTTCAACTCATATAGCGTGTTATCGTAGAAGCCCCAATTGTAAGCTTGAAAATTACGGGCGTCATTGACCTGATAGTCCTGTCCAACCATAGCATGCAAGTGATGGCTACCAAACTGCTGTTCATAGACTAACCGATGGGATAGGGTAAATTGTTTATTCAGCGAGTCCCAGTCTTTTACCCGGGGGGCTGACCCATTGAAGTTCTTGACATCACCGGTCTTAGGATCGACTGTATACATCTGTGGCAGAAAATCCTTGCTGTAATGATCCACGCGTCTGTAACCTAATGTATTATGATAGGTAATATGAAAAGGCAGTTTATACTCCAGGTTGAGATTGGTCAAAGTCTCTTGATAATCACGATAAGTAAAACCTTGTTCTACCTGCATACGCGGGTTTTCGATATTATTACGTCCAGGCGTATACAACCAGGTGGATCCGTAGTAATTGTTATGGTGATAATCTGACATAATGGGTAGACCACGCATGATCGTGTTCATGACCGTACCAGTAGAATAGCCTACTTCATTGAATTCGCGTAAGTTGCCGATGATTCCTCCGCTCACTTTCAAACGTGGAGTGGCCTGCGCCGATACCTTCACATCAAAAGAATAACGTTTAGCATCATCATTGGCAATAAATACACCTTGTTGGTGCATATATCCACCACCGACCGTAAAGTTATACTGATTGTTTCCACCGGATACCCGTGCGTTGTGCTGTTGTAGCCATCCATTGTCTAAAGCGATATCAAACCAGTTAGAAGCGGGATAAACCGATGGATCAGCAGACATGCCAGCGCGGTATTCATCAATCTGCTCCTGGCTATAGGTAATAGCAGTTTTCCCCGAATTAGCTTCCGCTCTATTCCGCATCTGCATATAGAGGATAGGATCATCTACCACATCCGGCAGAAAACTGGCCTGCTGTATTCCGGCGTGGCTTCGTACATCAATCTTCGTTTTTCCTGCAGCACCTTTCTTGGATGTAATCAGGATAACGCCATTAGACGACTTGGAACCATAAATGGCTGCCGCGGCATCTTTCAACACCGTAATAGTTTCTATATCGGCTGGATCTATTTCGCTGAAATTGTACTCTATCCCATCCAAAAGTACGAGCGGATTAGAGTTGCTGAGTGTGTTCACACCGCGGATACGTATTGTTGTGCCATCACTTCCTGGTTTTGCTCCAGCTTGGTTAATCCATACCCCACTGGTGCCGTATAGGGCCTGAGATGCATGCGTGATAGTTTGTTTCTCTTTATCGGCCATCTGAACCGTAGCCACTGAGCCATTGACCAGTTCCTTCTTCACAGCACGGTATCCGACAACAACCACTTCATCCACTTCTTCAATATTTTCTTCAAGTACAACGTCGATATTGCTAGTGGTCACTTGTACTTCTTTCGTTTGATATCCCACAAAACTGAAAAGTAGCACAGGAATATCGCCCACAGCTCTAATGGAATAATGCCCATTGTCATCGCTTACTGTGGTAGCAGCATAGTTTCGCTGTACAACCGTAACACCTTTCAACACTTCTCCTTTACTGTTTAGGACAGTCCCGGTCACGGTACGCTCCTGAATTTCAGCAGCGCCATTTCGGCTTACCGGAACTGAAAAATCTGTCGCTGTTTCGGCTTTATTGAGTATGATATTTTTGTCAACGATGCTATAGCTGACATTATATGCCGCAAGTAGCTGCTTGACAACATTTTCTATTTTCTCATTCTTATAATTTACACTAACGATCTCCTGAGAGGGAACTACACTATTATCATAAAAAATGTGAAAGCCACTTTGCTTCTCTATTTCCTTCAAGACCGCCGACAGCTTGATGTTCTTTTTATTCAGTGTAATATTTTGCCCATAAGTCATTGCACAGACCTGTAAGGTACTGGCAAACAATAATATGATGGACAATTTGAATTGCCTTGGCTTGCCACTGCGCCAACGTATAGCCTTACAAGCTCTTAATATCTTGATGTCAAACATAATTTGAATTGGTTCTTAACAATAATATTTTGATGGGAATATTTTACTTTACAATGCGATGCATGGTTACTTTGTCACGACAACCCTCCTTCCTTCTCTGTGAAACTTGACACTTCCTGTTAAAC
>JBEBVG010000128.1:0-8609 GCA_040392845.1 Sphingobacterium sp.
TTGGACGGTACGACGCTAAAAACAGTCCTCTTGCCCTAAACAGCTCGGAGCCATTCCGCGTTGCTCCATTTTTTCGATCTGTTTTATACGGGCACTCGGATGTTTTCTTAACGCTGTACAGTCCTATGCCCTTTTCCTATAGGCGTAATATTTAGATATACGTATAACGTATTGAGATGTTAGATTTGAGATAAGGAGCAGATCCGTACAACTAAATAAAATGCTGCCTGAAAAATTTTGGCAATAGCAGGTGGAGGCACTATCCATACAGCCAAAAGGTTTAAGCAGCGAGTTTTTTGCCTATCTTTTTTGCGGAAAAAAAGTAGGAGCCTATCGCGGCTCGAGCGATAACTAAACTTTCAACGCCGCTAGATACCGCTTAATGGTTTCTTCTAATCCCAGGTACAACGCATCAGCTATGAGCGCATGGCCAATGCTTACTTCAAGCAGGCCAGGGATATGTTGATTAAAGTAAGCGAGGTTATGAAGGTCAAGATCGTGTCCGGCATTTAACCCCAGGCCTACTTCACGGGCTTTGACAGCGGCTTTAAAATACGGTTCGATAGCCTTTTCTTTGTCGTATCCATAGACTTCGGCATAAGCTTCGGTATAGAGCTCGATGCGGTCTGTTCCTGTCTCCGCTGCTCCTTCTATCATATCCTCATCGGGATCGACAAATATAGACACCCGGATCCCCCGATCCTTAAATATTTTTACCATCTCTTTGAGATAATCGCGATGTTTCAAGGTATCCCATCCATGATTAGAGGTAATTTGCCCGAGAGCGTCAGGTACTAATGTAACCTGGGTGGGTTGATTTGCAAGTACAAGATCTACAAATTTCTGTTCCTGACAGTTCCCTTCAATGTTGAACTCCGTAACGATATTAGCTTTCAGGTCATATACATCCTGATAGCGGATATGCCTCTCGTCCGGTCTCGGGTGGACAGTAATGCCTTGTGCCCCGAAACGTTCACAAGCTAGTGCGGCAGAGAGCACATTGGGTACATTGCCCCCGCGGGAATTACGTAATGTTGCAATTTTATTGATATTTACGGAAAGTTTTGTCATGGCCTCTACATTTGAATACAACAAAGATACGGATTAGTGGTCAGTTATCAGTGGTCAGTTATCAGTAATGTGTGTCAATTTTACGTTAGTAATCTTGTTAGAATTTTCATAAATTGCATAGCAAATGGAAGGATTAAACTTTGATCTTCTTGAAGGATTTCGCCTATTGGATATCATAGATGTCTTTTTGGTGGCCGTTATCATCTATTATGTCTATAGTTTAATTAAAGGAACGATAGCTGTTAATATCCTAATAGGGGTAGCCTTGTTTTATGGAATTTATTTGATCGTAAAGCAGCTCGAAATGAGGCTTCTGACGGAGATATTCGGAGGTTTTATTTCGGTTGGATCTATCGCCTTGATTGTTGTCTTCCAACAAGAGATCCGGCGTTTCCTCCTTCATATCGGGAAGAATATCTCTTTACGTAGAAAGAAATTTTTCTGGACATTTCTGGGAGCAAAGAAAACAGCACACCAGGATCATACCGAGCAGATAAAACCGATCATCGATGCTTGTCGGAGCATGTCCAAATCCCGTACCGGAGCTTTACTGGTTTTTTCGAAATATTTCGATGAGGAATACTACCAGACGAGTGGGGAATATATCGATGCGCCGCTCTCTAAACGTTTACTGGAAAGTATATTTTTTAAGAATAGTCCATTGCACGATGGTGCTGTTGTTATTGTAGATTTTAGGGTTATGACGGCTAGTTCGGTATTACCACTATCGGATAGTGAAGACCTGCCCCCGCAATTTGGACTACGTCACCGGGCAGCAATTGGTGTCACGGAAGTGTCAGAAGCTATAGCAGTAATTGTATCGGAAGAAACCGGAGAAATATCGTTTGCGAAAGATGGCAATGTCAATATGAACCTCAGTCCGGAGGAATTGGAAAAGATATTGAAAGAAGAATTATAGAAGAATAAAGTAGAGACGTTGTACGCAACGTCTCTATTCCGGTTATTTAATCTCTTTTAGCAGTTGAGAATTCAGTTTTACGTATTCTTGATTATTTGATTTCTGCGCCATGGTAAGACCCTCCTGGGCAGCTTGTTTCGCTTCTGCAGAAGCTCCGGCTTTGGCGAGTATCCGCGCTTTCCAGTATTTGATATGTGGAGCAGATGTATTTTCTTTGTCAGCTTCTCTTACCCATTCTGCAGCTTTTTGGATGTCAAGATCATTGTTGAAATAATATTGTGCTGCCTGAAAATAAGGCTTCTTTTCACCCTGCATTGCTGCATCAATACTTGCCAGGATTTCTTTCGACTGATCGACTGTAACATTAAAACCCACCTTTGTATTTTCCCACGCCAGGGTTATCACCGTTGATTTCGTTGTCACGTTTTCAAAGTCAATCGTAAAAGTTTCCACTTTCTTAGCCAATGCTTGTGGTTTAACGTTGAAACGTAACAGATCATCGGTTTCTTTGTATTGATAAGCTCCCCATTGTTTAGGGTTTTTACTTAAGATGATTGTCCATTCATTTTTATTCGGAACTGTAAATAAACCATATGTTCCAGCTGGCACGCTATGACCTTCGATATGTACATCTTCTTCAAAAGTTATGTTCGGAATATTGTTTGCTCCTGTGCGCCATACCTGTCCATAGGGAACTAAACCCCCGAAGACCACACGTCCGTTAGCGTTTGGCCTTTGATAAGTTAGCGTCACATTTTTGATTCCCAGAGCTTGTGTAACCATCTGTGAGCTACTTGCTGCCGGCAGTTTTACTTGTGCGTCAGCTGTAGATGTTCCAACTAGAAAAATAAAAGCAGCGACAATAGACAAAAAAGTTTTTTTCATGTTATATTATGTTGTTTATCGCAGTGAATTTAGGAAAATTTTCGCGTTTTTAACATGCTCCGGTATTGATTCCCTCTTAATATTTTTGTTACTGAAGTTCTTCAGATGTTGATTAAGCTTGCGAAGCTCTTCCGTTCTACTTTCTTCTGTAAGCTTTTTACGGATGATACGAATTTTTTCTGCGTCCTGTATTCCTTCACGTAGCTTTTCAAAGCGGATGCTTGACGTATTATTGGGATATACCAGATAAGTGTCTCCGCCGAGCCACTTTCCAAATCGTGTGTCCTGGTTTGGATGTACATTCCAACAATCGTAGGCCCAACGTAGATATCCGTCAAAATCTCTTTCTACCGTGTTCCAGCCTAGCCATACCGCTTCACTATAGCCTGAATTTGTAAAGGTATTTGGGAAAATTTCAGTACAACAGGTATACATCGTTGTCGTATATCCCCTGGCTTTTCGTTGTTCTAATACCTTTTCCGGCATATCTTCATTTAACGTGATACAGTAATCCACAAGCTCCAGCGCCAACTCGTCATGATAGGTGCCGGCTAGCGATATATTAAAGTTTTGATCAGCTTTTCTAATGACCTTGATTGCTGCCAACATCGCTTCCATAGGACGTTCGTCCATAGCGATAGTAGTTTTCTCAAACCACCCGTTTTTCTTCAGGTGCTGTGCAAAATCTTTCAGGAAGGGCAGCCAATGTTCTTCGTATTCCGAAGTTCCGGGTTTTGCTTTGAGGACCTCCATTTTTGCAGAAGCTTCATCGTAATAGTAAAATGACAGGTTCCAGGGAATCATGCTATAACAGTTGATGAATTTTTGAATACCCAGATCATGCATATACCTGACCCATTTATCAAAGTCCGTATAATCGAATTTCCAGGAGCCGTCTTTCGTTTTAACCCATTTCACCATACTGTCATATACATCATAGGTTTGGCTATTCCAGGGATCATATATTAAAGTAGTTGTAATTGTTTTCTGTCCCGCATTTGCCAACATCTCATAATGTGGTCTTACAGCCGCCAGATGTTCGTCAGAAAGCGGTTTGAAGTTATAATACCGGGCCGAGGAATACGGGTTTTGCCAAAGATCCAGGTGAAAAGCCCAATCTTTAGGATCGGGTAAAGTATGTTCACTCACCGTTACCGTGTAAGGAAGTGTATAAATCTGCCTGGTTTTGCCACTGTCATATTCGGCGATGACCTCACCCCGGTATATTCCGGCGGCAGCATCCCGAGGGATATGTATGCTCAGCCACAGGGGACGTGTCTCTCCGGCATTGTGGTAAAAAGACGTACTATTATCGATGCGGTCGGCGACCAAAAAGGAGTCCAGGACCTCTTTAATGCCACATCCTCGTTTCATATCTCCCGGGTGGTCGGTCATAACAAAAGTAACCGGGGTAAATTTGATGTCTTTGCCGGCAATCTGATGTCTGCCCGATTTTAGTGGAGTAACGTGGAGTTTGACCGAAGCCCCCGTATTGCCGTTTAGGTTGGGTGCAAAGGCCAGCTGCGTATGTATAGTTTCATTTTTCCAACCTTTCGCTGTCCATGTGTCGTGGATCTGTGCTGCTGTAGGTGGTGTAAACCTGGACAGGCTGAATTCTGTCTCTATAAAAGATAATGCCGGAGACGAGTGTTTTGTAGGCACTACAGCGCCCTTTGCACGTGGATCGTCCAGTTCCTTAACCTGCGCGGAGGAATGATAAAACGTCAATAAAAGAAGGGCTATAGTGTAGGCTTTTACGAAGAGTAGATTTCTTTTCATCAATAACAAGATTAGGATTTAAAAAAAGTTACGTGTCACTGCGTACCAAACATAACGATAATTGCTCCGACGTGCAATAAGCGGAGGAACGAAAACGATTGCATAAAAATTATAGATATTATCTTATCATCCATTTCACGCTTTCGGTCCAGTCGGATGCCCCCTGTTTATTGCGGGCCCGGACTTGTACGGAGATGGTCTGTCCAGGCGTATAGCCTTGTATGATATTCTTGAAAGAGCGGGTAGTGTACTTTATTTCTCCCCATAATGGTTTTTGGGTGTCGGTATCTATGCTGCTGGCAATACGGTATTCATAGATCATGTCGCGTCCTACCGGTTCGAAAGAAAGCACAGCCTGACCGCTGACAGCGCCGTCCTTGAGTACGGGTCGCCCGGGAGTATCGGGAATATGCCCTTTTTTGCGCCCCGTGAAGACAGGCAAACCGGAGCTGTAGAGTAATGTCAGATCGCCGTTGGCTACCTTGTTGACATAGAAAGCCAACTCCTGTAATAGTGTTGCCAGCTTTTTCTTGCTTTCTCGTTTGGCTTCCCGTTGCAACATTCCTCCCTGAAGGGCTTTATGGAGCTTTTGTTCATAGTCGTCTATAGCTTCTTTCAAGACCGCCAATGGAGGATGTGGTGATGAAAATACGGGCGAATCTTTTAATGCATGGAGGACAGCCTTGGCCTGCACCACCAAATGGGCGTCTTTAATGCGGAAGAAACTCGATTTAGCACGTTGGTATTTCATTAGACCGGTAACTTATTTTGGAAGAACACGTTAAATTTAGCAAAAAAGTGATTGTCTTCACAAAAGAAGTAGTTATATTTTGTGTAATCGTAATTGCTTCCAGTGAAAAAGTAATCCGTTCTGCAAAGAAATTGGTTCGGTATTCGGAGGTCCTGATTGGCTTCAATTGAAACTTAATCCGTTTTGCAAAGGAACTAGTTCGGTATTTGGAGATCCTGATTGGTTTCAAGCCGAAGCCAATCAGGTACAACGTAGAAGTAATTAGGATCGAACTGAGGAGGAAAGCTTCCGCAACGCAACTAATTACTTGCGAGAGGAAAGTAACTGTTTGTTTTATAGAAGCAAAAGGGGATGGAGTAATATTACGTTGTGTTACTATAATGTTACGTAGTGTTACCGAAAGAGCAACATCTATCCGCGACAAAGTAAACAGGAAAGTGACAAAAGTGAATGCTTTTTCGGTAAATACGATCAGTTGCGGTGAAGAAGTGAATGGTTAAACGGTATAAGTGAATGGGTGGACGGTAGAAGTGTTTGTAGTTTTGTTGTAGATATTTAGGTTCACGTTAAAAGTGAACACTTTCATTGCTCAACGTAATACTTTTGTGCTTCAACGAAGTGAAAAAAAGCGAAACCTGTTTACTTTTTCCTCGAAAGGTACTCGGTCTGATTATTTTGTATTTAGAAAAACGGCAGAAGTGAATAGGAAAGAGCCACAACTAATCACTTGCGGCTCATAAGCATTTGTCTTTTAGATAACGTTACGTAACATTACAGTAATGTTACTCAAGTTTATACCTTACTTATACAATATTCTGAACTTAATCGTATGCTCGATTTGTTTTAGTTTTTTGAGGAGACTTTTATCATAATTTGCATCGATGTCAGTGACTGCATAGCCGATATTTCCACGGGTCATCAAAAATTGGGATAAGATATTGATTTCGTTTTCAGCATACACATTATTAAGTTGTGCCATGATGCCGGGTACATTCTCGTGTATATGGAGCAAACGGTGTCCCTTGATTTTCTTCGGCAGAATAAGGTTTGGAAAATTCCTGCTTTGGTCTGTATCGCCATTGTTTATGAAATCTGCCATACGTCTCGGAATAAATTCGGCATTATTCCTTTTATTCTTTTTATCGTCAAATATGACAATACCTTTTTGGTTACATATTGTCCGGCTTACATGGCCTTTGATATCACCTAAGAATCCAATTGTTTTCAACTTATCCGCCCGCAATAATTGCTCGTCATCAATTTTGACATCGGGTCCCAAAAGTAGCAGACCTACATCTTTGGTATACTTTTCCTCAAACGTTTCTTTTACCCGGATCGAGAAGCCATCATTTTTAAGGATGTGCGCCGAAATTTCGGGAACATTACCTACAATCAATGTCAATATTCTATTTTTAGGGTATGATATTGCTCGCGGCAGATCATTGAGATACAAAAATTCATCAAAGCTGGGCGTGACATGATCCGCCTTAGCTGTTACACTTTGACGGGCGATATTTTCAGTAAACGCATAGAACTTTTCGATAAGTCCGGATTCTTTGAGTTGAAAATCCGAGTAACCGTCACCTATGCCGAAAATACGTCCCTCAATATTTAGTTCTTTAAGGAGTTTTACTTTTCCTCCTTCGTCGGATAGCGGATTTGTCTCGTCATACCCGATAATATAGCCATCTTCGTCAAACTTGAACGTGTTGGCATAAATATTTTCTTTTTTTATACCGTAAGGAGAAACTACAGGCGTAATAAATTCTTTAAAGCCTCCCGATACAATCCATGCCGTATCACTATTTTGTCTGAAAAAATCCCTATTGCGATCGAATGACCGGGAAACTTTTTTCTTTAGATGGCTAACCAACTTCTGAAGATGTGTTTTATTAGCTTTTAAAAGAGATACCCGACCGGCAAGACTTTCACGGAAAGAAATTTTACCTTCCATAGCCAAATTGGTAAAACGTTCGATTTCTTTATAGACCTTTTCTTTATCGGGATTACCTTCCAGAGAAATCCGTGCAAGCTCATCCAGCGCCTCAACCTGAGTAAAGGTGCTGTCGAAATCGATGATATAATAGTTTTTCATTTTTAATAATTCCTTCTAATAGTTTAGCCGTTGTCTTTTATTTATATATAATATTCATTTGTTATTTCCTGCAGCGTTTGGTCTACGGGTTTAAACGAATATCCTCCTAAAGCTTCAATGATTTTGTTGTTGGTGTACGCTAGTTTTGCCGCGGCTGCCTGCGTAGATTCTTTTGTTAAGGAAGGTTTACCCCTTGTTAAGAAGGCGACAAGCTTTGCAGCACGCCACGCAATGTCCAGCATAAAGGGTGTAGCCTGGATACCGGGCTTTTTTTTGTTCAGCAAGCTGGCGATACGGTGTATGAGATCTTTGTTCGTTAGGTTTTCACTGTTCAGGATATAGCGTTCGCCCGATAGCAATGTATTGTCCATTAATGTTATCATCACGCGGGCAACATCTTCGACATCAACTATACCTACTGATCCCGGAGGATATATTTTTAAACCCTTATTGACCAGATCAAAGATAACTCCAGAACCCCGATGAGGAGATCCCAACCCCATAATGACAGATGGATTGACAATTACAGCATCTAAACCTTCTTTAATTCCCCGCCATACTTCCAATTCACTTTTGTACTTGGACAATGCGTATTTAGATATCTTTTTATCGTATTCCCACTTGTCGGTTTCGGATACCGGTGCCCCTGTTTTATTGGTGCCTAAAGCGGCTATAGAGCTCACGTGTATGAGTCGCACTTGGTGCAATAAACATAAGTTAACAATATGTTGGGTGCCCTCTACGTTAATTTTCTGCATGGAAGCAGCATCTTCTTTCTGATAGGATACCTTTGCCGCACAATGATAGACCTGTTTTACTTGTGGAAAGACGTCTGACAAAGCAAAATAATCGGTCACATCCGCATCTACCCATTCGACCAATGAAGAGCTTTTTAGTTTTTCGGGGACGACGGATGCCGGTCTTTTTGTGGCAACGACAGCTTTTCCTGCATCGATTAATTGCTTAATTAATGTTGAACCCAAGAAACCTGTTCCGCCTGTTACTAAAATCACCTGCTAATGTAGTGTTGAAAATTAATGCCCAAAGATAGCCTATTTATATCGTGTATACAAATGGTGTCATCGCCCCTTTTCTTGTTGCTGAATAGC
>JBEBVG010000129.1:0-8588 GCA_040392845.1 Sphingobacterium sp.
CGCTAAAAGAGGAATCAATATCGAAACGATCACGAGGATCGATTCGACAGCTCTGAACTTGTTATATAATGGAAAATAGTCAAAGAACAAATCTGATACCAGTGGGAAATGTTTTCCAAAGGCAAGGAGCAATACGAGCACCCCGGCACCGACAATCCACCATTTAAGCCGGTCCCGTACGATAATTAATCCCAGAACAAAGAGAAAAACCACTCCTGCTCCGAAATACCAGGGGCCGGAAGTAAAAGGTTTTTCTCCCCAATAGGTAGGTAGGTTTTGTGCCATCTGCACGGCCTGGTTTTGTGGTACCTGTAAGTTTGTAAAAAACTTCACCACCTCGGAAGACTCATCCAAAGTTCCCTGAGAACGGCCGCCGTAGGCATTCGGAATCAGGAACGTAATATTTTCGCCTATCCCCTGGCTCCAGTCATACGCATATTTTCGGTCCAGTCCTGAGGACTTGCCTTTTTCTTCGACCTTCACAATATTTGCTTTACCGCGGGTAGTCAGCTTACTGTATTCATAGGTGGGGAACAATACAGAAGCATTGACCGCCACAGCTATTACTGCGGCCAGCACCTGCACTCCTGTAGCCTGGGCAAAGGGTTTTATCTTTTTGTCTCTTATGGCGTAGTAGAGCTCAAGTCCACACAATACAAGCAAGCTAATGAACAGATAGTAGGTCATCTGAACATGATTGGCACGGATTTCCAAGGTCAGGAACAATGCCAACAACGCCCCTCCCAGATACCTGTTGCCCCGATAGGTCAGTATGATCGACCCGATAATCGGAGCCATATAGGCCAGAGCATAAGCCTTGGTGATATGTCCCGCTTCGATATAGATAAAATTATACGACGAAAAGGAAATCGCAATAGCACCTACCGCCGCCAACCATGGGCGGATACGGAGGACGCTCAACAGAAAGTAACTTCCCAGCAAAAACAGCAGGATAACATCGGCCGGTTGCGGAAATAATGACCGCAGCAACGGGGTTATATATGTCGCAATATTATGGGTATGCTGATACCATATCTGATAGGTAGGCATCCCTCCAAACATCGAATTTGTCCACTGTGGAGCATGACCGTCCTTGTCCTTATAGGTAAAGATCTCCTGCTGACTGCCCGCAGCCTGGACGACGTCATGTTGTGATAAGGTCTTGCCTTGCCACACCGGAGCGAAGTAAAAAAACACCAGAACAAAAAAGACAGCCACAACGGCAATATGGGAAGCATTCTGCTTAAACCAGGTTTTCATTATAATAAGTTGTTTAAAGGCGCAATTATTTAATATTAGAGCCAAAAATATAGAAATGATTTTAATAATCCCTATGCAGGGATAATTAGTTTCCTTTTTCGATTAGTTTTTTGATATCCGACAGCTCGCCGAATAATACCAACAGGTCATTTTCCTGCAATATGGTGTCGGACTTAGCAATGCCGGAAGCTTCCTTGTAGACGACGCTGATGCCCTTTTCTTTCCTGTCGGACACGGTAACCGTCGTCAGGACGATAACCTTATATTTGTTGGTCAAGTCAGCTTCCCGCAAGGACATACCTACATATCTTGCCGGCACACGTGTCTCGATGATACTATAGCGTTCTGACACCTTGAAGGAGTCGACGATATCTATATTATCCAACCGCATGGCCAGTCTTTCTGCGGCCTCTTCCTCGGGCATAATATACTCATCGATCTGCATAGCCTCCATGACCGTCTTTTGCAAGTCCGATACTACCCGTCCGATAATCCGGCGTACCCCCAACTGCTTGATCAATGCAGTGGTCAGCAATGATGCCCCCTCATCTTCTCCTATGGCGACGATCACGGCGTCACTATCACGCAAAGGCAAGGCACTCACTGCCTCTTTGTCGGTGGTATCTAGGCAGACAGTGTGTGTAATTTTATCCTTTAATTGTTCGACGATATGAATATTCCTGTCAGCGCCGATGACTTCATGTCCCAGCTCTGTTAAATGGACCGCCAACGATTTGCCAAAATGGCCCAGGCCTAACACAATATACTTCATTCTTTTTCCAGTTTGTTAAAACAATACCTTCTCCGTAGGATAAAGGTAGCTTTTGTTTTTGGTATTCTTAATAAACGCAACGAGCAGGGTAAGCATGCCGACACGGCCGACAAACATGGTCAGGATAATGACCATCTTACCCATAGGGCTCAACGAAGGAGTAATTCCTAAACTCAGCCCACAGGTCGAGTAGGCCGACACAGTTTCGAACAATAACTTCTTCATCGGTTGATGCGGGTCCGAAAAGTTCAACATAACGAATGACAGACCGATGGTCAAAATGGAGAGTACGATGATGGCAAAGGCCTTGTGTACCGATTCAGATGCAATCCGCCGTTTGTAGACTTCTATAGATTCTTTGCCTCGCGCCAGCGCAACAATATTCATCAAGGCTATGGCTACGGTTGTCACCTTGACACCTCCGCCGGTAGAACCCGGAGAAGCACCCATCCACATCAACGTCGTTACCATAATCAGGGTGGGGATACTGATGAAGTTGAGGTCAATCGAATTGAAGCCCGCCGAACGGGAAGAGTTAGCCATGAAGAATGTGGTGATCCACTCGCCGAATAGATGCCGGTCGGGCACCAGGCTATGCGACTGCTCCATGATAAAGTAAGATGCTGTCGCCAGCACAATCACCACGAGGTTGCAGCTTAAGATGAATTTTGAATTATAGCGGAAAGCCTGGGCCTTATAGGTATGTTTTCTCTTCAGTATATACTGACGGACGAATGCTGTCGTCTTCGTCTGGAAATATGTATAAAAGTTGTACACTGTACCAAACCCCAACCCTCCCCATATAAAAATAAAGGTCAGCACCAGCTGAAAGTTATAATTGAAACGATAGGCATCATTGCGTATGCCGTCCTGCAAAATCGAAAAGCCTGAATTACAAAAAGCGGATATCGCATGAAATGCCGCAAAAAAAATACGATCCGTCACAGTCTCAAAAATACGGGAGTCGAGCGTGATATAAATAAATACTCCGCCGATGAACTCAAAAAGTAATGTCATGAAAATGATCTTCAACAAGGTCGAGATAACAGAGTTCAGCTTGTTTTCACCGAGAATTTCCCCAAACATAAGTTGGTTTTTGAACGAAAACCCACCGGAGAAAAAGTAGCCAAAAAAACCTGTGAAGGTCATGATACCTAAGCCTCCCACCTGGATTAATACCATGATAACGGATTGACCGAATAGCGTAAAGTTCGTCGAAATATCGGTCACGGACAGCCCGGTGATGCAGACTGCACTCGTCGCCATGAAAAGTGCGTCGAGAAAACTCAGGGGCGCCACCAGCGTGGTACGGGGCAGCATCAGTAATATAGTGCCTATAAGGATCAGTCCAATAAAACTGATGACGAATAAAATGGTTGGATTAAAATAAAAGTTATCGAAAAAAAGACTACGTTTCGAAAGCTCCGAGAGAAAGATCAGGGCGATACCCAGGTATACCCACTCATTCTTTGTCAGAAACTCAAGCATGTGCACATCGAGAATCCTGACTGCACCAATTAACAGAAAGTAGAAGATAACAATCAATCCCGAATAGTGGGTCACATCAATCTTGTTCAGCGCAAAAATGGAAGATAGGGTACGGAATAATTCACATACAAATAAACCATAAAACATGATATGAATAGCCCTGTCCGTATGCCCGGCTAAAGCGGGATTTGTAATATATCCGACATGTACGATTACCGTCAACGCACAGACCAGGCTCACATAAAACATAATCCGGTCTACAGCTTCTTTGCGATAACGAAAGATGTATCTTAAAAAACCCGCAATAGCTTTCATCCTACAATAGTAGCAATTTTACTCCTTTTTATCCTTTTTCTTAAAAATGTTCTTGAAAAACTTACCTGTATCTTTGACGACTTTCTTGGCGCCTTTCACCGCTTCCTGTGCAGTGTCGGCAGCTCCCATTAACCGGGCTTCGCGCTCAGGACTTATTCCTGCACACTGCTTGATACCCTCCAGCAAGCTCTGCCACAGGGTCTTGAAAAAGGTATGTTCCGGGACGCGTGTATAATTGACTTTTGCTACTGTATATACGCCTTTTGCATCGGGGTTTCCGTTATTGATAATAATTTCATTGATCAGGAAAGAAGTGATCGGTTTATTAAGTAGGTTTATTTTCAGATCCTTATAGTCAAACCGAAATTCACCCCAGTTTTTATAGTCATTCGCCTCCATATTGAAAGCTATTTTATCGATATGACCCTCGGCGATTTCCACATTCAACAGCGGCCTTAGAATGCGGTTGAACGGTGTGGCTTTCATCGACCCTAACGTGCCTCTATACGTATGGAATCCCTCTTTGCTGAGCATATCAAATCCAAACTGGATATGCAACTTGCCCGCATCCATAATCTTTGCTACCAGATCCGCGCGCATGTATTTATCGCGCTGCAGCGCCAGCGTATCATTCGTCAGGTTGGTCAAGGTACCTTGTGCATGATCAAAGGTGATAGCGCCTTCTCTATTGTATTTTGCACTGAACTCATGGTAGCCCACGGATATATTGTCGACAAATAAGGTATCTATCCGCAGCAGTTTTTTCATCTTCATCAGCTGTTGATGGGGAGAATGTCCGATTTTATTGACGGCCTTTTTGGAATAACGTTTATCCTGGTATAAATCGACAGATCCATTCTTGAGCTGCACCTTTGCCGCAATAGTCTGTTGCTCTTCAATAAAACGCCGGAAATCAAGCTGCTCAAAGCGCAAAGTATCAAATTTCAGTACGGCCATGGTGACATTCTGCTTCCTTTGCTTATAAAAAGAAGCCTTACTCATCTTTGGTGCGTATTCTACTTTTGTAAATAAGACATTCTGATCGCGTGTGTTGATAAGCAGATCTTTAAATTTTGCTTTATAGAAGCCATCGGGCAACTCATATTCAAATGAAGGTATACGTACTTCCACCATCTTGGTATAAAACAGGCGTGTGGTGTCCGATACCGAGGTTTCGTCAACGAGCACATCATGTACATGTATATTCACCTTGTCGAGGTCAATGTCTGAACTTTTACCTTCTTCAATCTTGGAGTATTTAAACTGTATGTCATCGATATTGACATCTTTCACATTGACCGACGTGAACATATCTTTGATACTTTCATAGAGCGTTTTCGGCGGTTTTTCAGCTATAGTATCATTGAAAGTATGGTATTCACTTATCAGGTGTATCTCCGGCTTTTCGAAGCTAATGGTTTTGATATTCAGCTTTTTGTCAGACAACGCATCTTTCAGGCTGAACCGGCGTACCTTCAATTGGTTGATTTCGATATGATACCGGTTATTCGGAGCAATTTTGCGTAAAATCATCTTTTGGTAGACAGCGGAGTCGGGAATTAACTCAACACCATGCAAGGTGGCATTCCCCAAGGCAATGTTAAGATCCAGCCGATTGTATTTTAACGTATAGAGTCCATCCGTAGAGTTGTGCACAACCTCTTTCAATTTGGCCTCGACAATAGGTTGCCAATTACGACTATAATACCATGTAAGGCATACGATAACCAGAACGACAAAAAGTACAATGCCGATTATCCATTTCCAAACTTGCTTCATGCAAACCTCCTTAGTTAATAACTATCGAGAGCCTATTAAAATTAAACAAGCTCTCCCTGTCTTAAACAAGATTGACAGTCAATTGTTTGGTGTCGGCTATTCGCCTATGGCATAGTAGTGGAAGCCCAATGCTTCGACTTCCTCCCGCTGCAACAGCTTACGTCCGTCAAAGATAAAAGCAGGTTTATTCATGTTTGCTTTTATCATGCCCCAATCATACGTTTTGAATTCGTCCCATTCGGTCAGTATTGCGATAGCATGAGCACCCTTACATGCTGCATAAGGATCGTTGTAGACGGTTACCTGCCGTTTGTTTTCATCGGCACTACGGCTGTTCAGATGATCGAGGTCAACGAAAACTTTTTCTGCAGGCACTTTAGGGTCGTAGACTGCAAGGTTGGCCTGCTCGTTGAGCAGATGATCGGCCACATAGATCGCCGCCGACTCACGTGTATCGTTGGTATCTTTTTTGAAAGCCCATCCTAAGATCGTGATATGTTTACCCGACACGGTATTAAAGAGGGTCTGAACGATACGGTCTGCAAAGCGTTGTTTTTGGTGGTCATTCATGATGATGACCTGCTCCCAATAATCTGCCACCTCATGGAGGTTGTAAGAGCGCGCAATATAGACGAGATTTAGGATATCTTTTTGAAAGCAGGATCCTCCAAAGCCAACGGAGGCTTTGAGAAACTTAGCCCCTATACGGGAATCCATGCCTATTGCTCTGGCCACTTCTTCAACATTTGCACCCGTCTTCTCGCACAATTCGGATATGGCGTTGATGGAAGAAACACGTTGTGCCAGAAAAGCGTTGGCCGTGAGTTTTGACAGCTCAGACGACCACAGATTTGTCGTAATAATACGGTCGCGGGATACCCAACGGGCATAGATGTTGACCAACGCCTCGATAGCTTCGGGCTGTTCACCACCGATCAATACCCGATCGGGATTTAGTAAGTCCTGCACGGCTGTGCCTTCCGCCAGAAATTCAGGATTTGAAAGAATATGAAAATTGACACCGCTGTCGGTATGGTGTAAGATACTTTTGAGTGCTGCTGCAGTACGCACGGGCAGTGTGGACTTCTCCACAACGATTTTGTCTGTACGGGCTACTTCAGCAATCTGTCGGGCACAAAGCTCGATAAACTTCAGGTCGGCAGCCATACCTTTCCCTTTTCCGTAATTTTTAGTAGGCGTATTGACCGAGATGAAGATCATATCGGCTTCGTCTATCGCCTCACGAATAGCGGTAGAGAAGAACAAGTTTTTGCCTCTCGCTCCGGCGACAATATCGGCAAGCCCCGGCTCGTAGATAGGAAGATTATCCAGGTTTTCATCATTCCATGCAGCAATCCGTTGCGTATTCATATCCACCAAGGTGATTTGAAGATCGGGACACTGCCGGGCAATGACCGACATGGTAGGACCGCCGACATAACCGGCGCCAATACAACATATTTTTTTCACTTCCATAGTCCTGTGCTGTACATTTACGTGTCAACAAACTTAGATAAAATGCCGTGTATTCACGAATAATTTTTAATCACCAGAAGGAGGGGACGCCGGTGCCAGCTGCTTCAACAGCTGGTCTACTTCTTCTTCTGAAGCGGTAAGTTTAGCTTTGCAAATAGCAATGAGCTGGGAGGCTTTGTGGATTTTTTCTGCGAGCTCATCGACCGTGACATCACCGATCTCAATTTCTTTCACAATTGCCTGCAATTCATGGAGTGCATCGACATATGTATATTTCTGTTCCATATAGATTAGCTTTTTGTGGTAACTGTACTGCTTATTTTGCCTTCGAATAAAATGGTATCTACCTGATCACCCTCTCGCACCTGTTCAGCGCTCCGTATTACTTTACCATCGACCAACGTTATACTAAAACCTTTCTTCAGCAGCAACTTTGGATCTGCCATGTTGATTATTTTTTGGATATGCGCTAGGTTGGCATACTGTTCTTTTAAAAAGTGCTGGCTGAAAAGGTGGAGCCGTTGTGCAAGCATGTGGAGCTGATGGTGTTCTGTAGTCAGCAGATTTCGGCCACTCCAGGACAGCTGCTGAGCCATTCGATGTAACACATCACGCTCCTGGACGAATATAGCAGTGGCACTGCTTATCAGCTTTTCCTGTGCCTGATCTAAAGGTATTGCAAAATTATGGAATTTCTGGATAAGGAAGTCTGCCAGTTCGCTTGGCGTAATAGCATTCTTAAAGGACACCATCTCACTGACAGTTTCGTTAGTCGAGTGCCCTATGCCCGTCAGTACGGGGATGGGAAAGATGGCTATAGCTTTGGCCAAAGCATAATTGTTGTAGCTGGATAACCCCACTTCACCACCTCCACCACGGATAATAGCTACGGCATCATATCGCTCCGACCGTTCGGCGATGACGGCAAGTTGCCGGATAATAGAGGGAATGGACTTGTCGCCCTGAAGAAGGGCGGGATATAACGTGGTTTCGAACCGATATCCCCAGGGATTTTGCCCCATAATCTTATAAAAATCCGACAGGCCTTTGCTCGTTTCCACGGAGATAATGGCAAGTCTTTTGGGAACGGGAGGAAAAGGCAAACGTCTATTGGCATCGAAAAGGCCTTCTTCCTGCAGGCGCCGAATACTTTCTTTTTTTTCTTTCTCCAATTCACCTAACACGAAAGCGGGGTCAATATCGACAATGCGCAGGCTTAACCCATGAAGCGGATCATATGAAATTCCGGCCTGGAATAAAATAGATATTCCGTCACGTAGCGGCTCGTTGAGCAGGGTAACAAACTGTTGATTGATCCGGTCAAAATCATTTTTCCAGAGTATAGAACGGATTTCAGCCACAACCTTACCGTCTTTCTTTTCTACCAGCTCGGGGTAGCAATGCCCGGAATGTTTGTAATGATTGAGTTTGTTCATCTCAGCCTTTACCCAATACAGACTTCTGTAACGGTCAGCAATAGTTTTCTGAATGCTTCTCG
>JBEBVG010000130.1:0-8570 GCA_040392845.1 Sphingobacterium sp.
GCTTGTATATGTTGATGGTTGCGTTGTTCGGTATCAGCGCCTGTCAGGGAAATCGAAACAACAATAACGACAGGGATAGGATGGACTCTGTGGAGCTAGAGTCGCCTTATATGGATGACAATATGATGGACACGACACGTCGTGATACCTTGGATTCTATAGGTACGCCATTGCCACCTATGCCCGGAACACCAATGAATTAAGTTTCTTAGAACTAAAAATAATGAAAAAGTAGATGTAGAGTAGTTTGGAAAATTAACTCTACATCTACTTTTTGTTATTCATCGTCTCCATGATTGTCGACCTTATTTGGATTCGGAGGCAATGGATTGGTGTCTTTTTCGGGGCGCTTAGCAGTATTACTTTCCACTTTTGTATTCGGTCGCGTATTTTGTGTATCTGTAGCGCGACTTTCCTTTTTTTTCCGGTCTTCCTTTTCTCGATTTTTCATGATCATTGTCTATTAGTTTAACATTACTTCTCCAGCTGACTCAATCCGTCGACAAGAGCTTTCCATTGTGGGAATGAAGCTCCCATCTTGGCACCTAACCCAATAATGAAATTGCGGACTTTATCTAAACTGGACTCATTCTCTGTATTGATTACTTCGTTCCGGCCGGCGTATTGTACACATACCTTCATTCCTTTTTGTTTAATGAGAAGAGTCGAGGTTGCTATATCTTTAAAAAAATGAGCAGTATCATCTGTTCCGGGATGTGTCGGATCAGGACATGGCCGAAGGGTTAGCGCTATGCGTTTTAGGTCCGGAAGATGTTCCTCCGCCAATTCTTCTACTTTAACCCAGTCAAACCCGTCACTACTCGGTAGCCCCGGTCCGGGGATATCAATTTTTATGAAGTCATTTTTCTCCACCAATTTATTCCGGAGGGGTTCACCTTCTTCGTCTGCTATGCAAAATTCGGCAGAAAGACCTTTGGTAACGTGATGCCAATTATTCACATCCAACAACTTGCCCCGGGCTTTCATAAAGAAATCATCGGCTTGCGACTGTGTGGCAAAATCCACGGATTGTTCATAATCTAATGTTTTACCCGTGAATTGTTCGGGAATGATATTTTTCATCGGTAGAGCGATAGTTTTTTTTGCAGGTTCTTCCGCATAATATGGATACGTGATTTAATAGTGCCTTCTGGTACGCCATAAATATTCGATAGCTCTTTATATTTATAACCATTGATATACTGGGTAAACATTGCACTGTATTCGTCAGGAAATTGTGTCAATGCTTTTTTTATATCCTTAATAATTAGTTTTCCTTCAATGGTGTTTTCTGTGAAAGGTTCAAGACATCCTCTGTCCTGGATTGCGGATATCGTATGATTTTCATACTTTTTCTGCTGTTGTCGGTCGCGATAATGGTTAATATAAATATTTTTCATAATGACGAACAGCCAGGAGATGATTTTTGGATTCTGAAAGAATTGATCAATATATTTCAATGCACGCAGAAGTGTTTCCTGGACGAGATCCTGAATTTCGTCAGGGTCGGTCGTGAATTTGTAAGCAAGACTTTTTAGAGTACTACGATACTGGATCAGCTGTAAGTTCAATTCTCTGTTTTCCATGTTTTTGAGGTGTTTTGATGTCCTGATGTTAGGCAAAAACAGTGCTCGTCTTTCTAATCGGTTGATTTTTAGGTGTTCTTCCCGCCAAATAGGTTATATATACGTAGAGGATATAGGGGTTAGACTAAGTGCGCCGTATTTTATACGTAAGCACAATTATATGTTGAACAAATTATCATAGGCCACGGAAGGTACGTCTAATAGCAGGCTCATCTTGTCTATCAGATAATCTATAGCGTTGTGAACGAAACCGATACTACCATGAATGTTCCAGTTAAAAATCCGTGGCCTTTGATGTTCAGCTATCACAATTGATCCCCCTCCTCTTCGTCATCTTCCCCATAACCGGTGTCGATTTCTGGATCTCTGTCCGGATTGATTTCGTCGATATCCGGTTCAGGTCTTTCTATTTCATCAATTTCCGGGTCCTCCATAGGTTCATTTTCTTCGATCTCATCGATATCAGTTTCCTCTTCCCGTTCCAGCGGATAGACGTCAGGCTGTTCAGGAGGTAAGTTTTCTACAGGTTCCTGACCGGCTGATTCTTCAGTCTGTTGTGAAGAGTAGGGGATATCGTCGTCTTCCCCTGGCATACCCGGATTGTTTTGGAGCAATGAAATAGCTACGACCAGACCTGGTCTCTTCGTAGCGTTATACATTTCTCTTTTCATTTTACTGTGTTTTAAATTGTGTACAGTATGAACAGTGCCTTTTAGGTTTTAGTTGTTCGTTAAATACCTGAAAAGAAAAAAATAAATACGATAGAAGACCTTTTTTATACCGAAATGCAACGATAGCGAACGAACAATGGATCACACGTGTTTAAAGAAGACAAAATAAATACACTTACATGCTGACACCGGAAATACCAATAAGCCTCGTAAGCCCCCCGAAGATGATAAAGAAAGTAAAAGAAGCAAACAAAATTTGCTCAAATGTCGTTATTAAAGAAATAATTCTTATATGAGTTTACATGTGAATCGAAGAAACGTATTCTTTAAACCGGACTCCAAAAGAGTATTAGCACGTTATTTCAATCTGGGACTACCCCGTACAATACGGATCATCAACCGTATTTTAAATATGAACAAACAGCAAAAACAGGAGACGCTCAACCAGCTATTACGTAATTTTTCAAAACGCCATCGCAGTATCATCGATATCTGGAGAAGGAATTATAGACGTGCTATGGAAAATCTGCCTGAAGCGCAGTTGGAGGAGTGGACTTTTACCTCTCATGACAAACTCCTGATAGGCGCATATTTCACGATGGAATATTCCGTCGAAGCGGCGGCCTTTTTCAATCCTTCTGTTGTAGAAGCACCAGACCAAAGTCAGCTCAGGGATGGCGAGATGCGTATTATACTCAGTTTTCGGGCTACAGGAGAGGGACATGTTTCTTCGATCGTCTTTCGTTCCGCTATTATTGATAAGCATCTGAATATACAACTGGACGAGGTAGGGAAGTTATTAGAAAAACCCGAACAGTTTAAAAATCACGCTTATCAGAAAGCTGATTTTATCGAAAAGCTATTGCAGATACATGACCCTGAAGAAGAAATGTTAGCCATTATCAATGCGAAGTTTACGGAAACCTTTACCTACGAAGAACTCCGGCGCTTTGTACTTGAGATACAACAGGAAAATAACCTGGACATAGAAGGACTGACGCTCATGAAACATATCATGTGGCTTGCATCTTCACACTATGAGATGACCTATTCCCTGGACACCTCGATATCCGAGCGCGTTATATTTCCTTTAGCGGCCACAGAAAAAAATGGTATAGAAGATGCACGCTTTGTAAAGTTCACAAATGATAAAGGTAAAATTACCTATTATGCGACCTATACCGCCTATGACGGCCTTACCATTTTACCGAAACTTTTGTCGACAAAGGATTTTGTACATTTTAAAGTACAACCTATCAATGGAAAAATTGCCAATA
The DNA here is from genome assembly GCA_040392845.1 of Sphingobacterium sp. Lineage (GTDB taxonomy): Bacteria > Bacteroidota > Bacteroidia > Sphingobacteriales > Sphingobacteriaceae > Sphingobacterium. The sequence goes on from JBEBVG010000130.1 coordinate 3,535, forward strand.
AAGGGGCAGCACTTTTTCCACGTAAGATACATGGAAAATATGCGATGTTATGCCGGATAGATGGCGAAAATAATTATATCGCGTTTTCGGAGGATATTATCAACTGGCACCAGGATGTTACTTTGCTCAAAGAACCCGAATTTCCCTGGGAATTTGTGCAACAGGGCAACTGTGGTTCCCCTATCGAAACGGCAAAAGGATGGGTTGTCCTCACACATAGTGTAGGACCAATGCGGGAATATACTATAGGGGCTATCTTATTGGATCTCGACGACCCGACCAAGGTGATTGGCAAGCTAAATAAACCACTCCTTTATCCGAATGCAGAAGAAAGAGAAGGCTACGTACCTAATGTGGTATATTCCTGCGGACAGATCTTGCATAACGGCCACCTGATCATTCCTTACGCCATGTCAGATCACGCGTCTACCTATGCAACTATTCCTTTAGATGATCTATTAGAAGTTCTGATAACCAATAAGATTAATTAAACGACGTACATATGTAAATATAGGATAGCCAGAAACTAATCGTACTTTCAGCACCTTGGTTCATATTGACACCATGACTATCCAGACCGTCACCACAGCCTGCAGAATTTTTATCGTAAAGCGATAAGCCAAGTACGTTTTTTCCAAAAAACCATGCGAATGAATCAAGCATACGCTGGCGATATATTGGTTCTTGCGTTGTGTAGGAGAGTTGTTTATAGAGCAAGATGATAGACGGGATTTCAACGGGTTGCTGGCCGAACGTGCTGCGAATACCGTCGTGGAAATACCATTCTTTGTTCCCTATCGTAGACAAATAGTCATTTTCAAAGAGCAGTGAATCCAGGAATTTTGCACTTTTTAAGCCGGTTTCCAACATGTGGTCATCCGAAAAAAGTTGTGCACAATGCAGGAGACTAAGCGGTATGACGGCATTGTCATATGTTATGATCTTTTCGTACCAATACCATTTTCCATAAGAGTTTTGTCGATATTCGTCGACTAGATAGCTGGACAGCGATTTTATCGTTGCTCTGACTTTTTTATCATGAGGATGGCGATAGTAATAGTGAAGCAGGCCTAACAAACTGTAGGCTACAGCACGTGGAGATCTCAATTGAGCGATATGGGGCAATGCTTTAATAAATAGTTCACGACTGAGCGGAACAAAATCGTTCAAAGCCGATACCTTAAGTAATGTACCCAACCCCCAGATCGTGCGACCAAGGCTGTCTTCTGTGCCCTCCTCATCCAAAAACTGATGGCCAAAAGATAAAAAATTCCTGAATTTTCCATTTTCTAACTGCATATAATTAATGTAGGCGAGATAAGTCGTCATCAGCTTCCGTATCTCTTTCGAAGGACACCATTCATAAGCCATAGCCACTAACATTAATACACGCGCATTATCATCCAGACAATAACCGTGATGATAATTTGGTATAGCATACCGGGCATGCTGGATTATTCCTACTTCATTTGTAAGACGTTTGATATGCGAAAGGTCAAAATCCGGAAGATCAGGTATATGACCTTTTAACGCAGGTATATCAAAAAAAGGCGCCGATGATTTTATCATTAGGACGATAACTTATTCTGTCCGGGTTTCAATGCTAAGGGAAGGGGCCGTCCTATTCCCGAAATCGGAATAGGTGTCGAAAAAATCTTTTTTCTTGCTTCTACCTGCAACAGACCACTAATCAATTGCAGCTGCATTTTACCTACATTTGTCCAGCTCATATGACGACCATAGTCGGCGGCATTTCTGCGGTACTTCGCCAGTAATTCCGGATTTGTTAAAAGTTGATTAATATGCGAAGAAAGAGCTTTTTGGTCCTTAAAGTCAAACAGCAATCCCCGATCTTCATCCAGTAAATCCTTGGCATACCAGTAAGGTGTAGAGATTACTGCAGCACCCGCACCTATAGCAAACGAAAGGGTACCGCTACTGATTTGATTTTCATGCGGATAGGGGGTAACATAAATATCGCAGGCACTTAGATATTGTATCAACAGATCCTCGGAAGCAAATCTGTTGATAAATAGAATTTTATCAGCTATTCCCAATGCTTCTGCCTTTTCTTGTAACGATTCACGATAAGCCTCGCCTTCGTTCCGAAGAATGTTAGGGTGTGTCGAACCCAAAATGACATAAATAAAGTCAGGATGGGCGACAGCTGCAACAGCTTCAATAGCGGTCTCAAGACCTTTATTAGGGCCTAAGAAACCAAAACTTAACATCACTTTTTTATTTTCCAGTCCCACGCTCTTCTTTGCTTCCTCCTGCTCATAGCTAAACTGTGGAACCCCATGTGGTATGAGTGCTATCTTCGTTCTGTCTATCCGGTAGATGACATCCAGCATGTCGATAGCACGTTTGGTCATGACCGTCACCTTATCACTATATTGGACAAGTTGTTGCAGTACCTTTCTCTCTTCCGGGTTGGGCTCCGATAAAACGGTATGTAAGTTGCTTATGATCGGAATAGATAAAGAGCGGGCTAGATCTAAAATATAATTGCCGGCATCGCCACCGAATATTCCATATTCATGCTGGATAATACAGATATCGAAAGTGCTGTTAATAAGCTTCGCAGCTCTTCGATATGATTCGATTTTATCCCTTTCAATGACAATAGAAACTTCTGTTGGGAAGTACGATTCGCTACCATCGGATAAAGCAACAATAGTAGGTTTCTCTGCAGAAGAATAAGCGAGAGATTTGTAGAGGTCGCAGGTAAAGGTAGCTATACCACACTGCCTGGGCGGGTATGTCCCTATTATGGCAATTTTCATGCTTATTTATTAATCGTGAACGTAAGATTACAAGAGAATAACAACAGATATAGGCATATGGTTGTAAGATGACTTCGTAAAACATAAAATTCCGTACTAATCCGCTATCTCCTGCTATAAATACCTGAATTCTCCACTCATACCCAACCAAGAGTACAACAATTTGTTATAAAGAAACACGAAATAATTAAATAAAGGAGAATATTATGAACACACTAACATGGAAAGGACGCTGGAACGAGCTTAAAGGAAAGGTAAAACAGCAGTATGCTGATTTTACAGATGACGATCTCTTATATGAAGAGGGTAAAGAAGATGAATTATTAGGTCGTATCCAAAAAACGACAGGTAAAACGAGGGAAGAGGTCGAAGATTGGTTAAACCGCATGGATTAATATCCATGTTTAAGCCTTAGTTTTCCAAAAGCATGGAGGACGGAAAATCGGATACCAGGGGAAAATATAGCTTTATTTCTGTTCCCTGCGTTTCTTGCGAATAGATCTCGATTTTTCCACCCAGACGGTCCATAATTCTTTTTACTAAGGACAACCCTATTCCCGATCCTTGAAAATCTTGCGTGTTATGTGCACGCGAAAACATATCAAAGACGTGGGGTAGCGAATTCGGAGGTATGCCTATACCATTATCTTTAATGCTATAGCATACCTCTTTTCCATTTTGTTCACTATCGATCCAGATATGCTGACGTTGTTTGGAACTTGAATACTTGACAGCATTTCCGATCAGATTGAGGAAGACCTGGTATAAGGCGCTTTTTTCCCCCCAGAGAGGAGAGAGTTTTCCAAAGTGGAACTCGCATTGCTCTGTATGGTATAGCATCGTCATTTCCCGCGAGAGTTTACGGATGGTATACGACATCGGCACAGGATCCTTAGCCAGCGCCGTCGTTTTATTTTGGCTTACGGTAACGATGTTGTTGATGATATCTTCGATGTTGAGAATACTGCCCAATAGATTTTTATACCAACGCATACGCTTCTCGGTGGTCAGGTTATGTTCAGATACTTCCAGGAATTGTAAGCCCATCTTGAGGATGGACAGTGGATTTTTAAGATCGTGTGACAATGTGAAGGTAAACATTTCTAATTCATTATTCATCGTCAGAAGTTCCTCCGTCAGTAAGGATTTTTCCTTGGTCTTGTGAATGATGGCTTCGTTAACAATCCGGTGGAGACTCTCCACAAAACTCAAATCACTTTCATCCCATGGAATAGCCGAATCACGAATAGATTCCTCCCATATTTGTATCGATCCCTCATGGATCTGCATTTGCGTCACGGTGGAAATCGTTTCTTTTCGGAACCACACTAAATAGTGGTCCTTATCTTTCCCGACCATAAATGACAATAGCCCTGCAAAAGGAAGATCACCCAAAATATTTTGTCCGTGATTTAACCTGAAATTATAATCCTTGAATATTGTTTTATCCGTAGTCTTTTGTATATAATGGATGATTTCATAAAGTTGTTCTGTCTTAGGACATGCACCATGAAAAAATAAATCTCCCTGGTGATATATAGCGAGCCCGTCAGCTTTAGTCATTTGCATGAGCAGGTCCATATCATTTACCATAGCACAGTTTACCGTTTTGCTCGCTGCCAGCTTCTCTTTAAAGACAGTCTCTGTTTGCAAAATTTGCCGGTTAAAGTCCAAAAGCCCCTGCTTCACCAGATTTTCATACTTACTCATGGCATTTTGAACGATGAATGAGCATAATTTACGTTTTTGAAGATCGACCTTTTTCGGTTTTTTGTTGTGTGCAATCACAAGTCCCCAAAGCTGACCATCCATAAATAACGGAAAGAAGAGCGCAGCATGTACACCGATATTTTTGAGATAAAGTTCATGAAACTCCGGCGGAGGAACAAGTTGACTTAATAATAAGTTCGGGTTCTCGTCTGTACTATAGAATTTTTGATGCACCCCGGTAAAATCTGGGATATATCGATAAGACTGTGTCTCGTAATAAGAAAGCACGGAAGAAGGCATAAACCGTTGTGAAAACTCTTTTTTATGAAATAGCAACTTGCCGTTGGCCGCATGTTCCGCTATTACTTTACTATGACCGGTTTCCAATATCTGTAGCACGAATACCCGATCAAAGTTAAGGAGCCGGTTCAACGCGCTGCAGACAAACCTCCAATCTGTAGGATAAGAATGGTCAAAGAGGAAGCCAAGTTCGTTCATCTTGGAGGAGAGGATATGCTTTTTCTGCTGTTCTTCCCATTC
>JBEBVG010000131.1:0-8536 GCA_040392845.1 Sphingobacterium sp.
GCTATTTCCGGATCTCCGGCGTAATTTTTCACTTGTGGAATGAGGATACCCAGTCTCTTCAGGAAATACCACCGTTCACTATGTCCTTCAAAGGCCAGCTCACGCGCTTGTTCGTCAATAATATCTTTGATGGTCAATGTTCCGGTAAACTTATCGTTTCCTGCCCTTTCCCAGGTTTCGTTAAAATACCGCTTCGCCAAGGCTTGATCACCATTCATCAATGCGGCTTCCGCACCGATAATATAAGTCTCGGCAAGCCTGTATAAAATAAAATCTTTATAACTTCTTGTTTCGGCAGGATTACTGCGTGTCCATATATCGCCAAGTTTTGTACTGCCCGGGTAAACGAGTCTATTTAGCGTTCCATTTTTGTACAGCGGAAAATAATCACCAGGCTGAACCGTAACAGATCCATAAGCGATAGCTTGATCCGTTGTATTTTTGTACCGATGTATATAATAAGAATTATATCTCTTGTCCTTATTCTGGTCATATAAAGAGAATAGATATGGGCTTGGCAGACACCGTCCATAGGTATATCCCCAGTTCTCATAGCTACAGGCATACTCTGCCGTTCCCCCTATTTCCTGTCTATAGGATGCAATGAAGTAAGCTCCAAAATAATTACCTAAAGGTGTGCCTGCAGATAGATTTCCTCCAGGATTTCTACTCCACTGCTGCACCATCAGTGCCTCTCTATGATTTAAATCTGCTCCACGGAAAACATTGTCCAGATCGACCAGTCCATAATACCCCGACTTGTCTATCTCATCAACTTGTTCCAATGCTTCATCCCAATCTTTTATCCATAAAGCGGCCATAGCTTTCATATGACGAGCCGTTGCCTGATTAAATCTCCCCGGTTCTTCCGACTGCCAATCAAGGTTTTCGATAGCATAATCTAAATCCTTGTATAATAGATCGAACACCTCTGCCGTACTTGCTACGCGGTATGTTTTGGGATCATCGACATTTTGCCATGTGGTAGGCTCTGTATTCAACCAAATTCTGTCGTAAGTCCGATATAATATAAAGTAGGCATGGGCCCGGAAGCATTTAGCTTCAGCGATTGTAGCCCTTAAAGCGTTCGTATCAGGAAGTTGCTCTCCGGCAACAATAATCTCGTTTGCTTTTCCAATAATGCCATACATCGTTTTCCACATAAATGCTACCTGAGAAGAAGAAGGCTTCAGGTTATTAGGGTCATAAATACCAAAGTAGTTACCTGCTCCGCCATTGGTCACAGCCAGATCTGTACCACGTTCAAGAGCAAGGACAGTCGCATCGTCGCTGCCATAGTTACGTAATAAAGTATATACCGCATTTACGGCCAACTTTAAACCGCCCTCTGTACTGTAAATATAATCAGACGAATACTTCGTTCTATTTTCTTCATCCAGCCATTTGGTGCATGAAGTGAATAACAGTGTTAATGATAGAATATAAAATATGTTCCTTTTCATTGTCCTTAGGTTAGAATGAAAAATTTAATCCAAATAGCCATGTTCTGGGTTCAGGGTATGCCCCTGGACTTTGTTCAGGTCCGTATCCCTGCACTTCTGTCCATGTCCACACATTACTCATCGTAGTGAACAACCGTAGATTCTCAATACCAATTCCTCTTACCGTACGCTCCGGAAAAGTATACCCCAAGGATATATTCCGTAATCTTATATAGTCGGCCTTTTCATAGGCTAATGAAGCTAGGTACGCGGGTGGCTGTACAAAATTTGGAGCGGGCGCTTCATTGGACGGATTATTGGTCGTCCAATAGTTCCTGCGGATACCATTTCTCTTACCTGTTAAATCTCCACCATTGTCGAATGTAGCCAGATAGGAATTATAAAAGTATCCACCCGTCAAATAATAGACGTCCAGCGATACGCTAAAATTCTTATAATCAAAACTTGTGATGAATGAAGTAATAAATTTCGGATCCCTTTGGATGATGACTCTATCATCTACCGAAATGACGTTGTCTCCATTGGTATCTTTAACACGGATACTACCCGGCGTAGCTGTTGGCATATGTGAATGGACAATATCATCATCCAATTGCCAGATACCATCAAATTGATAGTTGTAGTACACATTCATGGATTGGCCAATAAACCAACTGTTATTCAAATCGTTCGCCGGGTTACCCTCTGCATCCAACTTACCATCAATTTTCTTGATTTTGTTTCTATTTGCCGTAAAATTCACTCCAACATTCCATGTAAAATCGTTTTTATCAATAGCGATTGTGTTAATAGCAAGCTCAATCCCTCTATTTTGTACATGGCCCAGATTAATCAGCTGGGAAGCATAGCCTGAGGTGGTAGGCAATGAACGTTCTACCAAAAGATCGGTGGTCTGGGTATCGTATAGCTCTAATGCACCGGTAACCCTACCGTTGAAAAAACCATAATCTAAACCGATGTTTGTCGAGGTCGATGTTTCCCATTTGAGGTTTGGGTTGGTCAGCTCGGTATTAGGTAAATAACCGATTGCGCTTTTCTCACCAAATTCTGTCAAATATTTGGTAGCCAATCCAAGCGTGGTATAAGGACTGATGGCCTGGTTTCCGACTTGCCCATAGCTTAAGCGCAATTTCAAATCAGATAGAAAATCAACATTCTTTAGAAACTCTTCCTGCTTTGCACGCCATGCAAAAGCCACGGATGGGAAATAGCCATATTTGTTATTCGCTCCGAAAACTGAAGATCCATCGACGCGTATTGCCGCAGTAAGTAAATAGCGGTCATCATAATTATAGCGAGCACGCATCAAATAAGACAATAATTTTCTGTCTGAAAATTCATATACAGGAATAGCATAGCTTTCCGCAGAAGCAATAGCATGATAATATAGGTCATCGTTGGGAAAACCAAACCCCGTATTACTGATACGCTTCCACTGGATACCGTTCAAACTAGCCATGGCTGTACCATCGATATGATGTACACCAAAATCTTTCGTATAATTCAGGATGTTCTCTACCAGATAATCGTTATATGTACTTTCACCTAAAGTAGCTCTTCCTACATTGTTCCGACCGGTGAAATGATTGATTCCCAAATACGAATTCTCTTGTACCTTCCGCGTATTCAGACTGGCATTTAATCGATAAGACAAGTCTTTTATTATTTTCCAGTCTGCAAAAAGATTAAAGTTCAACCTATCGGTGATATTTAAGTTTTTGGAATTAAGATTGTTCCATAGCGGATTATAATGGGACTCTCCTGCCTCGGTTACATCTTCACGCAACGTACCGTTGTCGTTATACACTTCCGATAGAGGCGGCATCGTAATAAATGAATTGAAAGAGCCGTCTGCAATTGTCCTGAATGATTTTGTATAGGCGATATTCGAGCCTAACGTAATTTTCTCGGAGAGCTTTTGGTCAATATTCAACCTTCCTGTGAACCGTTTAAAATCCGACGAAGGAACTATTCCATCTTGATAAAAATGCCCGAGGGATAATGCATACTTTGTCTTTTCATTGCCCGACTGGATCAATACATCATTCTTGTTCTGCCAGGAAGGACTGAGCATGACGTCTTCCCAGTCCACATAATTCTTCGAATGGTATACCTCCTGCATGATACCCCGGAAAGCCTCACCTTCATTATAATAACCATAAGCATTATAGAAAGCCTCTTTTCGATAGGCAGCCCACTGTTCTCCGTCATAAAATTCAAAGTTGCGATAAAGATTTTGCACACCACCATAGGAGTTGACATTTACCTTTGTTTTACCAGCAATACCTCTTTTAGTCGTCACAAGTATAACGCCATTGGCAGCCCTCGCTCCGTAAATAGACTGCGCCGATGCATCTTTCAGAATCTCAATAGATGCAATTTCGTTTGCATTGATATCATCTATACTGGCCATCGGCACACCATCGACTACAAACAAAGGATCATTACCGGCAGAGAGCGATCTCCGACCCCGAATAAGAATGTTGGAACTCCCTCCCGGTGCTGCACTACCCATGGTCACCTGTATGCCCGGAGCAGCTCCCCGCAACATTTCGTTGATGCTGGTTGTAGGCATTTTATTGATCTGCTCCGTGGTTACCGACGATATCGCCCCTGTGATATCGCTCCGCTTTTGCACACCATAACCCACTACTACAATTTCGCTCAACGATTCGACAGAGGGGATCAAGCGTACTGTATATTCCACATTTTCACCTATTCTTACCGTTTCTTTACCAAATCCCAACATACTGAAAACAAGCTCTGTATCTTCATTACCAACTGGAATTGAAAAGTTACCACTGGCATCTGTCGCTACGGACTGATTAGATGCATTTGTTTTTACAACGACAGCCTGTAGCGGTGTGGATTTATCGTCAACGACACGTCCGCGTAAGGTCCTTTCTTGTTGTACTTTCTGAATGACGACAGTATTGTCACGGATAGTATACGAAACCTTGAGGTCGGCAAGCACACGGTCCATCACCTTTTCCAAAGGTGCATTCTTGAATGTGCCGGTTACCTTCTTATTATCGTTTAAATCAAGTGGAGAATATATAAACTTCAATCCTGTCCGCTGATTTAGCTCTTTAAATACCTCCTTGATAGTCAAATTGTTAAACGATATGGAAATAACTTGTTGATTAGCTGACACCGTCTGTATATGGAGCAGAAGTGTCAGTAGCAACAGGCAAAATATTCTCCCTACAGCTCCAGATAGAGCCGTTCCTATGCTTTGTACTTTTCGCATTTGAATCTACGTTTTAGTTATGTTTATAATGGTTTATCTTTATTAAAATGAGATGAATAGGTTCATATTTTATTTAACATATATCCTCCTTTCCTCTCTGTGGTACTTTACATTATTGGTTAGTTCAATAAGTTCTAATACTTCATCAATATTCTTATACCTGCTAATCATACCGGTAATAGGGATGTTCTTAATGGTAGCATCAACAATGACATCTTGTCCGTACCATTGTGATATTTCGGCCATGACATCAGCCATCCTTTCATTTTCAAAATGAAACAATCCTTTATGCCAAGCTTCAATTTTGTAGTTATCGGTAGATTTGGTTACCAATATATTCGCTTCAGCTTCTTTCAATGATGCTTTCTGATTGGGCTTCAGGACGACGGCTGTCTTATATTTATTATGTGTCAGCCTCACTTTTCCTTCCAGGAGTAAAACATCTTCCAGCTTATCCATCGAATTGACAATGAATTTAGTTCCCAAAACTTCTATAGTTTGTAATGCCGTCTTCACGACAAAAGGTTTATACCCTTTTTCTTCTTTTATCTTTTGCACATCAAACAATACAGTTCCTTCGATCCGAACCAGACGTTTTCCATCTGTCTCCGGAAGAATATCTAATGTAGAATTTGGATTCAGCCAGGCTGTAGTTCCATCCTGTAAGAGAAAAGCGAAGATCTTATCTGTTGGATTTTTTATCTGGCTTAATTTCTGTCGGCTATCGTCCGTAACAGGAAGGTCGTCCGGTAAAACGAACACCCTTTCACCATCAATAAGCTTATATGACAATCTTTCGAATACACTGTCTTTCATGCTGTAGCTTTGTCCGTCTTCCAGCACAAAAACCGGAGTACCTGGTTCGGTGGAAGCTTCTGCGGCACGACTTGCAACGTGTTCGGGAGGCAGCACCTTTGACGTCTGATTGAGGCTATTATAGATATAGAAAGAAGAAACGATCAGTATAACAGCCACAGATGCTACTTTAAGGTACATCGTCCGGCTTTTGAGCTGAACTTCTTTTCGTATACGTCTGTCTATGCTATCCTTTAAATCTCTTTCGATAGCGGAAAGCTTTGTCTCCGAAATATCTTCATTTGGAATGGAGTCATAGAAGTAATCCACCAGATTCTGCTGCTCAGCAGAAGATGTTCCCTTCAGATATTTATCGATAATAGATCGAAATCTATTTTTTAGAAATCTATTAGACATACACTTCAGATTTATAAATGCGCTCTACTATAAAGTCGTACAGCACAACATTAAATCCCAAAAAAAATCAGAAAATAAATAAAAAGAGCCCGACGGAGAAGCCTATGCAGCTCGGAAGAGGAGTTAAGAACTTGATTTTGAACGGTTTTTTGTGAAATATTCAACCGCATTGAAATTTCCTTGTTCGATAAACCTTCTTCATATTTCAGGTGAAATATCTCTTTTCTTTTATGGGGTAAGTTATCGATCCAATCATGCAAAGATTCAAAAAACTCCTTGTCGTTTACCTTTGTATCTGTGAGGTCGCTTGCTTTTATTTCTTCTACAAACTTGTCTATTTCAACAAACTCATGACGTGATTTACGAAATTCGTCCAGCACCTTAAACTTTACAGACTGTGCCAGATAGGCCTTCACATTATGTATTTCACGAACGGAACGTTTATTCCATATATCGACAAACACGTCCTGGACAATATCTTTGGACAGATCCTCGTGTTTTAATTTACTATACGTCTGGATATAAAGGTCTTTCCAGGTTCTTGCATAGAGTTCATCAAATGCCCTGTTGTCATCACTTTGTATGCGATGCCAAAGCTCTTCCAATGTATATAAAGCATATTGAGACTCCATAACTTAATAACCAACGTTAATGTAATACATGGGCTTATCACAGGCCTTACCTATATGGTCTACAACGGCTTCAACAAACTTATAAAAGTTTATCCAAACTCACAACTTCAAAAACTATTCTAACGCATAAGGTTTAATGGCTTATAACTCCCTTCACTTAATAGTCGGTTGTAACTAGCAAAACTCCCAAAAGAATTTTAAAAATATACATTTATTTTGTAAAAATACGTCATTGCAAACCAAAAAAACTGCGCCCCATCTTTATTACCAATAGTTTATTTTTGATAAAAAAAGAAAACGTGAAAATGACTGCACTAAACTAAATTATCGTCAATTTTATGTACCTTTGTTAGTAGTAGAAACGAAAGTTATGGCTGTAACATTGAAGAAACATACGGAATTAAACCCTGTACAGGTTAGTCTCTTACGGTTATTTAATAGGCCTATGTCAGAAAAGGAAACGCTTGAAATCAGAAAGCTACTGGTAGACCATTATTCTGAGATGCTAAAGGAAGAAGTGACCAAAGCGATTGAGGAAAAGGGATATACCGAAGAAGACCTTGATAATTTACTGAATATAGAGAGTTGATGCACGTCCTCTCACGTAGACTTCGCTGAACCATTTTATAAATGGCAGTTGATGCACAACGATCCGGATGACAATAAATTTGTAGACATGGCGATCGCTGGTAATGCGGATTACCTGATTACCAATGACAAACATTTTGATATATTAAAAGGAATAGAATTTCCCAAAGTGAATATCATCTCCTTGAATAACTTTAAAAAAGTTATATATTAACCAAAAGTTAACTACCCCATACACAATCAATGGTGTTATGACACCGAAAAAACACAAAGTGTCCTCACGGGCCTATTTTTAGCCTTATTTGCGAAGTCCCGCTTTTTAGCAGCAAAAAATGACCGCGGTCGTTTTAAAAACCGCCTAACTCATTTTTAAAATCGCTTAGGCGAATCGACCAAATGGCCTAAGTCGTTTGACTGAATCGCCTAAGTCATTTTTAAAAACCGGTTACCTCAAATAAAAATGCAAAATAAAGAAATTTTTAACACCCAAAAGGCAATATTAATTTCTTATAAAGAAATAATAGTTGCTGTATTTATACAACCAATGCTTATATGGAGCATTTTATCAGGACTCTATGCCCCCTTTGTTTCCATACCCCTTTAATTTTTATCCGCTTGTGTGTAATAAAGATATTTAATGTAAATTTGATCTATGGAAAAGTTGGTAATAGAATTAACTAATCAAAAAGCATATCGCTTGTTGAAGGAGTTGGAGGCACTGAATCTTATAAAGATGATAAAAACACCTTCCACAAAGCTATCCTCTTTACGGAACAAAGTGCAGGACAGGATGAGCAATTCCCAGATAGATGAACAGTTGCAAAAGTTAAGAGAAGAATGGCAAAGGGATATCTAATAGACACTTCAGCTGTAATCAAGTACTTAAATGGTACTTTTCCTGCCCAAGGTCTTAAATTGCTGGACAAAGTTTTGGATGAGGAAAGTATTATCTCTTTCATCACTGAAATAGAATTGCAGGTATGGAATCCACCGAATCCATTGGATATTGAAGTGTATTCACAGTTTATATTAGGCTCTACAGTGTTAAGCGTCGAAGAATCTATTATTGAAGAAACCGTTCGTATAAGAAAAAATTATAATTTAAAATTGCCAGATGCACTAATAGCCGCTACTGCTGTAGTCTATAAACTTACTTTAGTAGCGGATAATGACAAAGATTTCTTACGAATCCCATCTTTGAAGTATCTTAATCCAAGGGGACATTTAACCTGATACACGAGCGCACGGTAACCTTCGTCCTATATACTATGTCCTACTGGACACTTTTGTACTGCTTTTTATCAAAAATCTTTATAGCTTTCAACGTCTTTTACGTGCACGGTAAACAGCCAACAGTCCCAAAACAATGATAACACCCGAAACTGACAGTA
>JBEBVG010000132.1:0-8446 GCA_040392845.1 Sphingobacterium sp.
TCAGCTGCTTAAGTGGTTCAAGCACGAGTGTAAGCGGTGTTTTCAGATCGTGGGAAATATTCGTAAAGAAATCCGTACGCGCTTGATTCAGTTCCCGCATATTTTGCTCTTTTAATACCTCCAATGCCAATCGCTCCTTAAACACTTTCTTATTCGTGTAATATCGCATAATAAAAAACAACAGTGCGACCGCGATCATACTATAAAAGCAATAGGCCCACCACGAAAGAAAAAACGGTGGGTCTATATGGATATAAAGCCGTGATATTTCGTCTCCCCACAATCCGTCATTATTAGAAGCTTTTATCTCGAACGTATAATCGCCACTAGGAAGATTAAAAAACTGTACCGACTTCTGATGTGTATTGACCAGCGACCATTTATCGCCGAACTCCCGCATACGATAGGCAAATTGATTCTTATCTGCAGCTAGATAACTATTCGCCGAAAACCGAATTTCTATATTGGATTGATCACTTGAAAGGCGTATTCGTTCTCCTTTACGGTTGGATAAGCTCGAAATATCCTTGGATAAAGGTGACGATACAGAATTAACAGTCACTTCCTTATTGTTCACTAAAAAACCGGTAAAGAACACCCTCGGTTTCTGGGGATTCTTATTCATGTATTCCGGATCGAACAACAGGAACCCGTTTGTGCCACCAAAAAGCATCTCTCCTTTTTCCGTTTTGTAAGCAGCCCTTATATAGAAAGATCCACAACTGTTCTCACGATAAAATCGTGCTTTTTCAAACTTCTGTAATTTCGGGTCATAACTATAAATTCCTTCGCTGGTACTTAACCAAATATTCTTAGAGACATTATCTTCCAGTATACCAAATACCATTTTAGGGTGAAAACCATTATCACTATTAAAATTTAGGTATGTTCCATCTTTCTTCAGCACATTCACTCCTCTTCCCAATGTGCCTAACCATAGATCGCCATCAGAAGATTCATGATAGCAGCACAGATAATTAGCGGAATACGGACCATCCTTAATCAAATAATGTTTCAGGACTTTTAGCGTATTACGGTCGACAACAAATAATCCCTGATGTGTAATCAACCGCAGATTATTTTGTTTATCGATGTATAACGCTTCAATTTCCAGATCTAACTTTTCATTATTTACATCAATGATTTTAACAACTTCTGTCTCAGAACGGCTCTTTCTCCTGTAGAAAAAAGATTGATCGGGATCTGTCATCCACCATGTGTCCTGATTATCACGTACAAAGTCATATATCGTCAATTGTTGCTGACTTCCCGGAAAAAAGAAATTAAGATCATTAAAAACCCGTCGGGTCAGATCATAAGACGTAATGCCTCCGTTAAATGCCGAAATAAAAAGGTGTTTCTTCTCCGGATCGAATCGCAAACGTTTTATCATGTTAGAGTTCGGCGAATCATTTGATGATTTGATAAAATGGCTAAAGCGATCTCCTTTCCTATCCCAATAGTTAAGTCCTCCTCCCTCGGTTCCGATCCATATATTACCCAGGTGGTCCTCCTGGAAAGTACTTACAACAGGATGATTCAGACCTCCCGGACTAGGATTAAAATAACGTACCTGCGCATCATATAGTGAACAATATGCGATCTTACCCCCATAGGTTCCTATCCAAACCCCTTGATCCGGATCGGGATAGATGGTCCATATCGAATTGTTCGGCAATGAATAAGCATCATTCAGGTTCAATCTCAGGAAACCTTGTTCTTCTTTAGCCGGATCATACAAAAAAAGCCCCAGCTGTGTTGCCACCCATATGACACCTGTCTGGTCGAGGAATAATCCTTTGGCCAATACGGATTGATTTCCCGCAATGGACACCGGAATATGGCGTTTTATTGCTCCGGCAGCATCGGTCACATAAATACCTCCCCGTTGGGTGAGGTAATAATATAATCCGTTGTAGGCTAAGGCATCGGTTACCAGATTTACAGACTTCCCAAAACTTATAAATGGAGTCAACTGCCGCTCCTGTATTTTTAGTTTGTAAAGGGAGCTCTCCTGAGAAACATATAGTTCTCCCTTCAGGTTCATAATTTTACTAAAGAACTTCTGTTCGGGTAAACGGAAACCATCTGTCCTATTGTTTTTTTTATCATACCACAATACGCTGTCTCCAGACAACATATATAACCTATCGTCATCATATTGGCATACCGATCGGATCCTTCCCGGCACAATCAAGTCAAAAGAAAATTGCTCATAATTGAATTTCAGCAATCCGTGGTTCGTTGCCAGAAATAGTTTCCCTTGCTTATCGGCAACCAATGAACCATATCCCCACTTAACTTTAGGTTGACTAACAGATACTAATTCATTCAGCTGATAAAAACTATTCCCATCATACATAAAAATAGCATCGGGGCCTGTATACCACATTCTCCCTAAGCTATCTTTGGCAATACTTTGTATCCCTCCATAATAGGAAGTTTCAGGCATGACATGAAATCTATAACGGGAAATATCAATTGCAGAAACACTTTGGAAAAGAAAAGCAATAAAATAAAAAATTACAACATACTTTTTCATATACCAAGGCTTCTATTCTTCATTATAAATCTACTAAAGAAAGCATCAATCTACGATTTCTATTTTGATTTTCTTATTCTTTACAATGATATTGTAATCTCCGGTTTCCAGAAAGCGTTTTCCATCACCATCCACAAAGCTAAGATCCCTTTCCGGATTTACTTCAAAGCGATATATTTTTGTTTCGCCTTTCTTTAGCTGCTTCTTTTCGAAATATTTAAGTTCTTTCACAGGTCGGGATATAGTAGACACCGGGTCTTGTATAAACCAATGTACGGTTTCTGCACCGTCTCTATCGCCTGTATTGGTTACAGGGATCTCTATCATCAGCTTCTCATCACGCTTCAAACTAATAGAAGAGGCCTTAAGATCTCCATATTGGAAAGTCGTATAACTCAGACCATACGCAAAATCATATAAAGGCGTAGCCTGAATATCTTGATATTTGCCTTGGTGGGGACGTGCACTTTGTCTGTGGTTGTAGTAAATTGGAATCTGTCCCGTAGCATAAGGAAAAGTCATCGATAATTTACCTGACGGATTTACTCGTCCCGACAGTACCCCCGCAAGGGGTTTCCCTCCGGGAGTACCCGGCTGCCACATCGTCAATATAGCATCACTTATTGGTTCTAACCGATTTAATTCTATCGGACGGCCATTTGACAAGATCAAGACCACAGGTTTTCCTAATTTCTTAAGTTCCACAACCAATTCTTCTTGTATCGGTGGCAATGCTAAAGTTGAACGGGATGCATTTTCACCACTCCAATTCTTCTTTTCTCCCAGGCACAACAAAAGCACATCAGCTTTTGAGGCTATATTTTTCGCTTCTTCAAAGTCTTTCTTATCCTGGCCATCAAAGTCACAACCTAAAGCATAAGTTACTTCTGCTTTACCTTGATACTCTTCTTGTAAAGCATCATAAATGGTTGTAATATCTTCGGAATTTCCCTGGGCAGCCCAGGAGCCCAATAAATGCCACTTGCTTTTTGCCATCGGTCCTATCACCGCAATTTTAGCCACATTGCGTAAAGGCAATATCTCTTTTTGATTTTTTAGCAGCACGATAGATTCTTCAGCCAACTGTTCTGCGATTTCTAAACTTTCAGGACGATAAAAGCGTTCTTTCTCTGTACTTGTAGGCGTATAAGGCCGGTCAAATAGTCCCAACCTAAACTTTACCCGCAGTACGCGTCTTACAGCTTCATTTAGTGATGCTTCAGTTATTTTCTCCTCTTTAACCAATTCGCCAAGATGATTATCATAGCATCTGTTCATCATATCCATTTCCACACCGGCATGAAAAGCTTTCAAAGCAGCTTCCTTTTTGTTGGCGGCAACACCTTGTGGACGAAGCTGTTCTATCGAACCCCAATCTGAAACGACAAAGCCGTCATGTTTCCAACGCTTTTTCAGCACTTCAGTTAAGGTATAATGGTTTGCAGAACCGGGAGTCCCGCTAATGTCATTAAAAGAACTCATCAAAGTTGCTGCACCAGCCTTCACCCCCTCTTCATAAGGTAACATGTAAGTATCCCAGAGTGTCTGTTTTGAAATTTCTGTATAGACATAGTCCCGTCCAGCTTCCGATGCACCATAGCCGACATAATGTTTCAGGCAGGCAGCTATCTGTACCTCACTGGACAAATCTTTTCCTTGATAACCTTTTACCGACGCTACCGCAAAGATAGCATTTGTATAAGGGTCTTCACCATATCCTTCAGCGACCCTACCCCAACGTCCGTCTCTCGCCACATCTATCATTGGTGAGAAAGTCCAGTCCACACCCGACATCCTGGCCTCTTGCGCAGCTACGCCACAAGCTTTTTCCACCAGAGCCGGATTCCAGGAGCAAGCCTGACCTAACGAAATAGGATATATTGTTCTATAGCCATGAATAACATCATATCCAAATAGGATGGGAATACCTAGACGAGTCTGCTCCATTGCCTTTTTTTGTACACGATTACGAAGCTCGGGATTATTGCTGAAATAGATAAGCGAGCCTATTTCTCCCGGAATATCATTTACAGGGTCGGCCATATTATTTGCATTATCATTCCGGCCCAAAGTATATTGATTGAGCTGCATCACTTTCTCTTCTAACGTCATGCGCGCTAACAAATCTTCTATACGCTTCTCAATAGGCTGTCTGGCATCTTTGTATAATGGATCTCCTTGTTTATAACCTGAAAATACAGTTACTGCCATGATAGAAAATAATAGACAGCATAAGGTAACTTTATTTATCATATGACGTAATTTTATTTGAAGACAGGGGTCTTTGACAACCTCATTGTTTTTTGTTGATTGTTTTTCAATTCAAAGACAACAATTTCATTTTTGCCAGGTACCAGATCATCCGGCCCCAATTGTATAGATTGTTGTTTTTCTTGTTCCCAATATGATCCTAAATATTTGTTATTGATCCACACTTCACCCATTCCCCAACCCGATACGTCAAGATAGGTATCCTGAGGCGATCGGATGACAAATATTCCTTTATAAAATCGGGGAACGGATTTATCGGATCTTGCTTCAAACATCAGGCTCTGGACAGCAAGGTTTCGGATATTTAGGGGGGTCATAGTCCAGTTTTCTATAGTTTCCCCTCCCAGCGTTATACTTCCGAATAGACCTTTCGCGTTATCCAGGATCTCCGGACCATAAGTAATCCGCCCGATGTTTTCTACGTAGAGCTCGATTTGATGTTCCCCAGGCTCAATGTCAAGTACTATCTTTTTATTATCATCTGTCAGTGTTCCCTGCAGTTTGTCATCCACATATACCACAGCATAGTCACGTACATTCTCCAACCGAAGCTCCGTCCTTTCCGTTTCGGTTGTAATGACAGACCGGTATAAAACATAACCAAACTCTACGCCAAGATCATTCATCGGTAATAAACTTCCAGACACAACGGACTCCATATAAACCTGCTCCAGGGTGGTTTCTTTATTTAAAGTAATTTCCTGAGCAGTCGACCGGATATACGACAAAAGAATTAAAATGATTACAGTTATCCTTACCATCTATCTGTTCTTTATTGTAGCAATAAAGACTGGATGAATGACTCTTCCACGTCCACCTTCGGAGCAAACTGCTCACTTTTCACATACTTGTCTATACTATGCAATAGCTGTTGCGTAGCCGGACGTTTATCCATATCTTTTTGCGTATCGACGGCCAACAGCAATAGCTTCCCACCATCCACTTTCGCTTCAAATCCGATACCTAGCTTCTCGTTGTTATCATAACTATCAATTACCTGTATAAACGGCCTGAGCTGACCCGGGGCATCTTTCATTTCAATAACTTTTGCATTGTTCAAAATATCCCACCATTGCCAATCCGTATGATAAGAGGTCGTAAAATCATTGAATACAGGTTCCTGATCGTGAATCAGACAACCAATGGTCATTGGCGGCCAGGCAAACATAATAGGATTCCAAAAATGATTGTGAAAAACTGATTTACGGCCTTTTACTTTATTTGGCAACGGACATAATACAACCGTTTTACCTTGAGCAAGTTGTTGTTTCGCTGCCGCATCATATACTGTTGTGTAAAGCACTTTATCCGTAGACTGCATCAACGAACTATTGCGGGGGTAGACCCAGATATTCCAGCTGTTCGTAATATCATCATTCACCGCCAGATGCACTGTCAGCTTCTGTGCTTCTGTAATATTTTTTAATGCAATTGAAAATTCACCAACAGGGGAGACATCATCATTCGCTATCGTTTGGGTTTTAAGATTTCCCTTCTTAAGGACCTTACCGGTAGCATCCGTTAACCACCATCTTACTTTAGCTTTTTGGATCGAAGAACTACTAAAGTTATAAACCTCGGCTTTACCATGAAATACTTCATCGTTGAAGTAAGCACTTTTTTCATAACGCAGCAATGCAACTGTTGGCGCACAAAACTCCCTGAATTTTTCAGGTGTAATCAATCCCTTTGAATCCCAAAACGGATCAAGTATGCCCACCGGCGCATAGCCTTGCCCTGGAAAATCGTTAATAGAAAGTAACTGGAACCCTGCAGACTTAGACGAACGGAGAAGCGCCTCGATTACAGCCTTATATTCTACGACAGTCAGGGCTCCTGATGCACGGAAAAAGTCGTGTGCCTGATCTAGCATCCCGTTTTTGTCCAGCATCTCTCTAAATACTTCAAAGTTGCGTGCTTCAACAGGACTGTTTGCATATTTCCTGATCTCTTCGAAGTTGGGATAGATACAACGCTGCCCCGTCTCGTGGGAGATCACGGGTACATCCACATCCGACTCGGTATTCCGGTCCCAATCCGTGTTGGGTAATCCTTCATAAACTTTGACAGGTCCCTTGTTCGTTTGTTGTGACACATAATACTGGTCTGATTTTACCCGTGTACGCGCGGTAGATCCGCTATAAAGATGCCGTGGATCATGTTTCCTTCCTTCGGACGTCAGCTCCTCAATGAAGTCAAAATTGCCTGTAATCTCATTTCCATTACAATACAATATGAAGGAAGGATGATTGCCATATTCTTTTAAGATGGCTTTGATCTCCCGACGGAAGAAGTTATAACGCGCTTCATCGGGCTCCGCATCTTTACCCCACATCGGCATTTCTACTTCAAAATAGATACCGTGTTTATCTGCCATGCGGAAAGCAGCCTTAGGAGGACACCATGAATGAAAACGAAGGTGATTTAAACCATACTCCTTCATTAATACCATAATCCGTTCCCAGGAAGCATCGTCTACCGGTGCATAACCGGTTTTAGGGAAGACAGCATTCTCCACATTACCTCTTAAATGAATAGGACGGTTGTTCAGCAAGACATGATTTTTACCTTGCTTCACTTCACGCATACCAAATGTCGTAGATTTTGTATGCTGATATTTTCCTTTGTCATCCGATGTATTTAGCTGACAGGTGATTTCATACATATTGGGGTTGAACTCATCCCATAGCTTAATGTCTTTCCCCAGCTGTATCGTGCTTTCTATGAAAGTTGTCGAATCATTACTTACTACCGGAATCTCACTTTTCAGGTTATAATCTGTTCCCGATATCGCAAATGCAGCTTGACCTTTTACAGCTTTCTTACGGTTATTATTGATTTGCAACCTAACCTTGATCGTGTTATCCGCTATATTCGGATAGACTTGTAGATCATCGATGTAGACAGGATCTATAGCCACGAGCTTCATTTCTCCCAATATACCATTCCAGTTAATCTGCGTGAATTCCGTGTGGGCATGATTCCACTTATGCGTATTATATTGAAATCTGTTATCGATACAGACCGTTATACGATGTG
This sequence comes from Sphingobacterium sp., assembly GCA_040392845.1. Taxonomy (GTDB): domain Bacteria; phylum Bacteroidota; class Bacteroidia; order Sphingobacteriales; family Sphingobacteriaceae; genus Sphingobacterium. The sequence goes on from JBEBVG010000132.1 coordinate 7,853, forward strand.
TCTTCCCGGGTGTCACAAATTCCGTCAGGTCATGGTTATGTGGTACACTGATATAATCAATTTTACTGACTTCTTTGGTATCGACGTATATGGAGCTGAGCCAATGTGTTCGCTCAAAATACATGAATATACGTTTCCCCTTCCACGATTCAGGGATTTCAATATCACGTTGATACCATGCCGGCCCCATATATTCATATTTACGGGTCAGACGATCAATATATTTATAAGGGGATTTATACCCTATCTGATAGTCATCTGTTATACCGGGAAGCTCAATTTTATCTTGCAAAATATGATTATATCGGGGCGAGAGCGATCCTCTCCGGAAATCCATAATATCTGTCTGGAAACGCCACATTCCCGATAAATCGACCTCTACGGTCTGTGCACGGAGGGAATAAATCTGTATCATTGACAGCACTAAAAGTATGCTCGTCAGGTATTTCTGCATCTTATAATTCATTTTCGTATCTATATTCAAACGCGGCTCTTAAATCTTTTTCTTTAGTCTGCTCAAAGCTTCCAGGTAATAATAGTCTGCATAAGTAAGTGGGACATCCACCTCAGACTTAAGCGGATATGCTCCAACAC
>JBEBVG010000133.1:0-8324 GCA_040392845.1 Sphingobacterium sp.
ACACAACGGAAACCAACATTATTCGTAGGACTGTTGATTTCACCTTTACCACGGCTTCCAGCTTTATAGCGTTCACAATATTGGTCATTGCATAAAAAAGATCCTCCTCGCTGTACCCGTTTCACTAAGCCCGGTTCCTGTGGATCATGAGACGTTGTTGGTCCTTGTGGATTTTTCTTAGGGCTATTGGTATAATAATCCGGAGTATAAAGGTCTGAACACCACTCCCACACATTCCCTTCCATATCATACAAACCATATGCATTCGCAGGAAAAGATTTTACAGGTGATGTAGTCTCAAACCCATCCTCTTTAGTATTTTTTTGGGGAAAATCACCCTGATAGATATTAGCTAACCATTTTCCTTTTTCCGTTTTTTGATCGCCCCAGTAATAAGTTTCCGAAGTATGCTTACCTGCTTTAGCTGCATATTCCCATTCCGCTTCTGTTGGTAAACGTTTACCTACCCATTTCGCATAAGCCTCAGCATCTTGATAAGCCACTTGCGTTACGGGATGGCTTTCCCGACCTTTTATAGAACTACCCGGGCCTTCCGGATGTTGCCAGTTTGCTCCTGGCACATATTTCCACCACTGTAAATGGTTATGGAGCCCATGCACATTATCCGGAGCCGAAAATACCGCTGAACCAGGCACCAATAACGCCGGGTCTGCACCCGGAAATTCTCTCGGATCCAACTCCTTTTCGGCTACTGTTAGATATCCCGTTGCCTTGACAAACTCTTCAAATTGTGCATTGGTCACTTCATGTTCATCTATGTAAAAAGAAGAGACTTCGACTTCATGAAGTGGAAGCGCGTCTGGAAAATTCTTAGAGCCCATAATAAACGTTCCCCCTTCAATGTAAACCATAGCAACTTTATCCTCCCCTGTTTGGTGACGAAGAGAATCTCGTTCTGAAACTCTGCTAAACCTACTAGGAATACTCGACATGGCACAACTCATGACTGAATCAGTCTCTGACAAATGAGTGCCTTGACGTTGCGTATTTGTACAACCCCACACACTAAAGAATATAAACAGAAAACCAAGAAATCTAACTAACATACGGTAAATATATAAAAACAATTACTGGCATCAAACAAAAATAAGACCCAGCCTTTTGTGAGACCGGGTCCAATTAATAGTCGAATAAAATCAATTAAACATTCAATTGTTTACCCTTATTATCTACTTTAGGACGTATTTTGGTATTACCTCCTCCGTTCAAAGTCAGATCTACCGGCATGTTCGTCGCCCATGCTCCTTTAGTAAAATCAGGAAAATTAACGGTCTTACTATTTTTAGCAACCGATTCTACACTTAGAGGAACAATAGCACTCCATGCAGCAGCATCATACACATCCTGATCCAACGGAAGGCCGTTTCTCAAACAGTCTATAAGTCGCCAGTCCATCATAAAGTCCATACCGCCATGACCTCCTACTTTCTTAGCCTCCTCTCCTATGAATTTAACCAACTCCGGTGTATATTTTTCACGTAATTCCGCAACCATCTCGTCGGTCAGGAAGCTGTGTCCATGCTTATAACTCTTCAATGATATACCTTGCTTAGGATATTTCTCGGCAAAGCCTTTGGTACCACTTAACAAATGTATCCGTGAATATGGACGAGGAGAGGTGACGTCATGTTGGATCATGATCGTCTTTCCTTTTTGGGTACGAATTAACGTCGTATTCATATTACCCCTAAATTTTTTACCCACAAACTGCTTATACACATCATCCTCTACAGCCAGTCTCCGAGCCTCTTCACCCATGTGGAAATCATCCGTTTGCATCGCTACCAACGAAGTCATCACATCGCCACGGTTGATATTCATACATTGAGCGACAGGGCCTATGCCATGTGTTGGGTAGAGGTTACCATTGTATCGGATATTCTCTTTCAATCGCCAAAAATCATCATAATAGGTTTTACTAAAATTTAGATCCAGCAGATCGTGGATATAAGCCCCCTCTGCATGAATGATCTCTCCAAAAACACCTTCGCGCGCCATCTTTAAAGTCAGCATTTCGAAAAAGTCATAACAACAGTTTTCCAACATCATACAATGTTTTTTTGTCTGCTCCGAGACCTTCACAACTTCCCAACAATCCTTTACAGATAGACCTATAGGAACTTCACAGGCTACATGTGCACCCGCTTTCATTCCCCCGATACTCATCGGTGTGTGCCAATCCCAAGGCGTACAAATATACAGTAGGTCGATCTGAACATCTTTTAACATCTGTTGCCATCCGTTGTCGCCCGAATAGATCGCAGGTTTGGGCAATCCTCTTCCAGTTACCAGATTCTGCTGTTTTACAGCACGATCTTCATGCCTGTCGCATAGAGCAACAATTTCAGCCCCCTCAATATAAGTGTATCGATCGACAGCGCCAGAGCCCCTATTTCCCAATCCGACGATAGCGACCCTGACTTTATCCAATTTCGGGGCACGGTATCCGGACATGTTAAATCTTGGATTTGCTTTTGCCTCTACATTCAATGTAGGCAAAGTGACAGCCGTTGCCGACAGCAACGATACTTTTTTTAGAAAATCTCTTCTATCGGAATTCATACAGTGGAAATTATTAATTAAAGGGGACACTGCGTCCCCTCTAAATTCACCTATTTTAAAACAAACTAAACAGTCCTTATATATATAACCAATTTAAACCCACTCATCTATCACAATATTAATTGATATAGCGGACAAAAAAAAATAAAAGGTAAACGCAAACGTTTGTTCAAAAAACAGAATCATATGCTAGGCACCAAACCCTATAGCGCCGACAATTTCTTTTAGATATGTTTCGGATAGTTTGGCCTGTAGCTTAGACGAATTATATCGCGTGACAGCATTCAGATAATTTTCTTGTGCATCTCTAAACTCTACTGAGCTAATCGTTCCTATCCTGAATTTCTCCATAGTAATAGCAAGATTTTGCTTTGCAATCTGAACGTTCTTTTCTTCTAGTTTGTACAAAGCAACATTAGTTTGATAGCTCTGAAAAGCTTGCATTAAAGATGTTTCGACAATATTTTTTTGTTGTAGCGCAAGTAAATCGGCTTGATCGATCTGTATCTTGGCAATACGTTCATTCCTCCTCTGATTAAACCCATCAAAAATATTAATAGAAGCTGTTATACCATAATTAAGTCCTCGGGAATTAGACTGTGCCACAAAACCTAAACTCGATTCGGTCTCCGCGAAATTATATCCTCCATGAAGACGGATAGTGGGATATCGATTTGCTTTTACTGTTTTAAGTTCTAATTCTGCTAGTCTTTTAGATATTCCTATTGCCAACAAGTCTGGGTTATGTCGCTTCGACTTCTCCAATAAATCAGTAAAAATAAGATTTTCGTCTACCTCAACATCTTCCACAACATTAAATTCTGTATCTAAATCACGTGCTAATAAGCTATTCAATATTGTCTTCATATTTTTGACAATTTCTTGCTGTTTAATCCACGCTGTCTCATCAGCATTTAGATTCACCTGTACATTTAACACCTCTAACTTCGAAGCCTTACCAATCATATAACGGTTTTCAGCAGTCTGCAATCGTTCCTTGGAGATAGCGATGCTCGAGTCTAACGCCTGCCATAAGTTATTTTGTTCGACTATCGTATAATACGTGCTTATCACATCTGATACTTGAGTAAGGACAGCTTTCTTAAATTGTATATCTCCCTGTCTTTCCAGTTCCTTTAATGTTTCATAGCGGGAAAACATACCGAAACCATCAAATATAGTCCATCCTATACTGACACCATAATTCATACTATTGTTCCTGGCATTATCCAATGATCGCACAACACCTGTATTTTGCGTTTGTGTCGAGTTTTGAAGATTATTATTTTGTGAAAAATCGCCTGTCACATTGGGTAGCATACCTGCATTTCCATAGGTTGCATTTTCCTGGGCAATTAACAAGTCATTTTTAGACAACCTGATATCATAATTGTTCGTCAGCGCAATTTCTACGGCTTGTTGAACAGTCAGGATATCCTGACCGTATACTGTGCTAAACTGTAAACCTAAAAAAAGGTATAATAGAGCTTTTAATTTCATCATTCCTCAATATTATCAAATTCTGGTCTATGCACTCTCTTTCTAGACAACATTAAATAAAAGGCAGGGATTACATATAGCGTTAATATCAATGAAAAAACCGTACCGCCAACAATAACCACTCCCATGCCGATGCGGCTGACAGATGCTGCTCCTAAAGAAAGGGCAATAGGTAAGGCTCCTAAGGCTATTGCAAAAGACGTCATTAAAATCGGTCGTAGCCGAGCCTCCGCAGCTTTCACTACAGCTTCGTATTTTGCATATCCACTATCACGAAGCTGATTGGCAAATTCTACTATCAAAATTCCATTTTTAGTAACCAGACCTATCAACATAATAGTACCAATCTGACTAAAAATATTCCATGACTGCCCAAAGATCCACAGCGAGAACATAGCTCCCCCCACGGCCATAGGTACTGTCAACAAGATGATGATTGGATCCACAAAACTCTCAAATTGCCCCGCAAGAATCAAAAATATAAGTAGAACTGCCAGTCCAAATGCAAACATCGTATTAGAGCTACTCTCGACAAAATCCCGTGCCTCACCACCAAGGTCTGTTGTAAACGAGTCATCCAGAACCCTATCGCGGATAGCGTCCATTGCCTTTATACCATCTCCCATACTAAATCCAGGTGCAAGACCGGCCGATACTGTTGCCGACATATAACGGTTGTTGTGAAAAAGCTGTGGCGGACTACTGTGTTCTTCGACTTTTACAATATTGTCTAACTGTATAAGTTCACCTGATTTATTCTTGACAAAAATCGATGTTAGATCCATAGGAGTTGCACGATCACTCTTATCGAACTGCCCCATAACCTGGTACTGTCGACCATTCATCATAAAATAGCCAAAACGTTGGCCTGAAAGCGACATTTGTAGAGTTTGAGCGATATCCAAGACAGATATTCCTAAGGTTTGAGCTTTTTCACGGTCGATCGTAACATATAGTTCGGGCTTATTGAACTTCAAATTGACATCGACCACAGAAAACGTTCTATCTTTGGAAAGCTCGTCCATAAATTCGGGAACCTTCTCCTCTAATTTATCAAAGTTCTGTGCCTGGATAATATATTGAATAGGCAATCCTCCTCGTCTGTTTACAGAAATAGTAGGCTGCTGAGAGACGGTTATGTGTGCCTCGGAATAACGTTTTGTAAGTCGTGATAACGAATTTGCGATCTCAGCTTGTGATCGTTCCCTTTCGCCAGGTTCAACCAGTCCGAGACGGACCATACCTGTGTTGACTGATGCGGATCCAAAACTGGGAGATGTAATGACTAAACTCACCTTTTTCTCCGGAACTGAATCGTTAATGAGCATCGTTAGATCCGTCATAAAACGGTCCATATAATCGTATGAGGCCCCCTCTGGTGCTGTAACACGCAACGAAACAAAACTTCTGTCGTCATAAGGAGCTGTTTCTTTTGGCAAAACCTGGTAAAATAAATAAGCCAATCCAAAGCAAAAGAGGACAATAAGTACCGCCAGCCATTTGAACTTTAAAAAGCTCTGTAGCGATCCTTCATACTCTTTATTCATGATCTCAAAATACTTTTCTGTTCGGCTGTAGAACTTCGACTTCCGCTGTTCGCCTCCTTTCATTAGGTAGGCATTGAGCATCGGTGTAAGAGACAAAGAAACAAATGCTGATATCAGAACTGCGGAACCAATGACAATCCCGAATTCGCGAAATAAACGTCCGACAAAACCTTCCAGAAAAATAACAGGCAAAAATACGGCAGCTAGCGTAATGGAAATTGAAATAACGGCAAAGAAAATCTCATTTGATCCTTTAATCGCGGCCGCAATAGGAGACATCCCCTCTTCTACTTTTTTGAAGATATTTTCCGTAACGACAATACCATCATCAACTACTAATCCAGTCGCTAGAACTATCGCCAACAAAGTCAAAACATTAATAGAGAAACCACATAGATACATAATGAAAAATGTGGCAATCAGTGATACGGGAATATCTATAAGCGGTCGAAACGCAATAGACCAGTTTCTAAAAAACACATAAATGATGAGTACAACCAAAATAATGGCTATGATGAGCGTCTCTACAACCTCCAACACCGATTGCTTAACAAACAAAGTATTATCGATGGCTACGTTTAGCTCAAATCCATCTGGCACCTCTCTTTCTAAACGTTCATATTCTTGATAAAAGCGTTTAGCAATATCTAAATAATTAGTCCCAGGCTGAGGTATAATATTTAAAGCAATCATCGGATAACCCGAATCAGACATCTGTGTTTCAAAGTTTTCCGCCTCCAGTGCTGCCTTACCTACGTCTTTAAGTCGTACTATGCGTTCTCCTTCTGTTAGAATAATAATATTATTAAATTCTTCCTCTGACTCCAGATTACCCATAGTTTTTACAGCTAACTCTGTATTTGCTCCCGTCAGTTTTCCCGATGGAAGTTCGACATTCTGTGCATTTAATGCCGCGCGGATATCCAGAATAGTTAACCCATATGAAGCCAATTTTCCAGGGTCTATCCATAATCGCATAGCATAATTACGCAACCCCCATATACGTATCGAACTGACTCCTGGAATAGTCTGCAAACGTTGGGCGATGACGTTCTCCCCATAGTCTGATAGTTCCAGAACATCTTTGGTCGAACTTTGCACAGTCATTGTAATAATAGGTTCCGAATCAGCATCTGCTTTGGAGACAACGGGGGGAGCATCTATGTCTTGAGGAAGGCTTCGCAAAGCCTGAGACACTTTATCACGAACATCATTTGCAGCTTCTTCTAAATCCTTTTCTAAGTTAAATTCAATGGTAATACTGCTGCTACCTTGGTTGCTGGAGGATGAGATATTTCTTATACCATCTATTGAATTTATCGATTTCTCTAGTGGTTCCGTAATCTGTGATTCGATAATTTCGGCATTCGCTCCTGTATAATTCGTACGTACCGAAATTTGTGCTGGATCTATAGATGGAAATTCGCGAACGCCTAAAAATGTATAACCTATTATACCAAATAGTATCAACATAAGGTTCATGACTATCGCTAATACAGGTCTTTTGATACTAAGTGTAGATAAGCTCATGATAAATAAATTAACGTAATGAAACCTTAATTGAGCTTCCGTCACGTAATGACATCATTCCCGAAGTTAATACGGTGTCTCCGATATTTAATCCTCGGGTTATCAAAACTTCTTCATTTGTTCTGGCCCCAGATTCAACAACTATTTCCTTAGCATGGCCAGATTTGAGAATAAACACTTTCTTTCCATTTTGGATCGGAATCAATGCTTCCGTCGGAATCAATATTGCATTTTCTAAGCGTTCCAGAGGAAAATTGATATTGACAAACAATCCTGGTATAAGATTATTACTGACATTATCCACCATAGCCCTTACACGTAAAGTCCGTGTATTCGCTTCGATCTTGGGTTCGATCGCATAAATACGTGCCTTATATATAGTAGAGTCGCCTTGAACCGAAACATGAATAAAGGTATTCCTCCTAACCTTCGCAGCATATTTCTCCGGAACCGAGAAATCAACTTTTAGCTTACTCGTATTTACCAACTGAGCAATTTCAGTAGTTGGCGTAATATAACTACCTTTCGATATATTTCGCAATCCGATTGTGCCCGAAAAAGGGGCTTTCAAAAGGGTCTTGCTAAGCTGTGCTTCTATGAGTTGAATTTGGGACTGTGCCGTTTGAAATTCTGCTTTTGCCAAATCATATTCCTCTTGACTAATAGCTTCTTTTTCTAATAATAGTCTCGCCCTTCTTTCATTTTCAGCAGCTAATGCTCTCTTCGTCGTCACTTCCCCCAATTGAGCCCTTAGCTCAGCATCATTAATCTTTAATAGCACCTGACCAGAGCTAACTTGCGAACCCTCGCTAAAATTCAAATTTTCAACAACGCCTGAAATTTCTGATCGAAGATCAACAACCTCGTTAGGTTCTATGGCTCCGGTTAACGATAGATAATCTGAGAAAGGTTTTCCTTCGATTACAGTTGCATAAACAGTAGGCGTACCTCTCTCTTTATGAATTATATCTTGCCTTTTATCTTTATTATTTTCAGACAGACGATAAATAACTAAACCTATAACAACTATACCTACTGCCGATAAAAAAAATACTATTCTGCGGGTCATACAATAATTTGTAGATGGTAAAAACCACAATATAAAGTTATTAACACAAATTATTTGTAAAAATATTATGATAGACTTTTATGTATAACAAAAAA